>NZ_LAUM01000010.1:0-197092 GCF_000972265.1 Vibrio sp. ECSMB14106
TGACAGAATCGGTTGGTACTTATCCCGTCAAGATCCCTCAGTAATGACACACATACTCACTATGCCTCTCGAAGGGCTCATTCGGGGGTGGTAATTTTACAACGTTGGATTTGGGGTATTGTTAAAATTTGTAGACTTTTGATGCAATGTTATGCGAACTTATGTTGTAAGCATCACTTTAAAAAAGCCGCTCTTAACGAGCGGCTTTTTGCTATCTTTAGCTTCTACAACAGCATCTATTCAAAGTTAATCAAGAAGTGTAAACAACCATTTTTGCATCATTTGAATGTCATCCTGCTAATCGTAAATACTGTATGTAAAATATTTACTCGCGATTTTTTGATGTTGACCATTGTCGATAAGCTTTTGTATGCCACTATCAATAAGATCTTTTAGTTCGTTATCTTGCTTTCTGACTGCTACACCAATACCACGACCAAACCATTTCTCTTCTGTGAATTTAGGGCCTGTAAAGTGGTAGTCCTTGCCTTGTTCTGTTTCAAGGAAACCAGCATTTAGTCCTATTGAACCACCAAACACAGTATCGAGACGACCATTCAACAAGTCTGTAAATGCTTCATCGAAGGTACCGTAGCGGCGAATATCTATATCCGGGTATATTTCAGAAAGGTACTTATCTCCGATTGTTGCACGCTGAACTCCGATAGTTAGGTCATTCAAGCTGTCGTCACTCATATTGATCTCTCGCTCTTTCTTCATCACGAAACGAGTTGGGACTTTGGCGTATGGAATGGTGAAGTTAACTTTTTTTTCACGCTCTTCGGTAATCGTCATGGCTGCAATTATCGCATCGTTCTTACGACTCAATAGTGAAGGGATAATACCGTCCCAATCTGTTTTGGAGATGATGCACTTTACCCTTAATTCGATACAAAGCGCGTTGGCTAAATCGACCTCAAATCCCTCTAGTTTTCCGTCCTGTGTTGTCCAACTGAACGGTGGGTAGGCTCCCTCAACAGTAAAGCGAATTTGCTGCCAATCTTTGGCGTATGTGAGTGCAGAGAACACACTGACGAATGCAACGAATATCCATTTCATTTTTATTTCCTTATAGTAATAATAGCTATAGATAGTTAACTACTTGTTAATATTTATCAATGCGGATGCACATCGATGTGAACTAAGACATAAATGTATAAACGATGGGTCTGATTGACTCTCTGATTTTCCAATTTTTCACCAACCACTTATATCAAGTTCTCTCCCAATCAGAAATCGTTATCGAGCACTCAAAGCCCACTATAAAAATTGTGTTAATGATCAAATGCGCAATTTTGTACAAAAGCTGAAAGAGCCTATAGAGTAGACTGATAAGTCGCTCGATAATTAACAGGCTTGGGAATTGTTATGGAGAACAAGAAACGTTCTAAAGAAAAGGCCGAATATAAGATCACAGAAGAACTCGGTGGCCTTGAAATCCTGAATGCTGAATATGAAAAGCAGAACTTCTCACGCCATAGCCACGAGGGGTACACGCTTGGTGTTATTGAGCAGGGCGCTCAACGTTTCTATCGAACGGGTGGTCATCATATCGCCCCTCGAGATGCCATTATTCTAGTGAACGCCGATGAAGTGCATAGCGGTCACTCTGCTACTGAAGGTGGTTGGGCGTATCGCGCAATGTATCCACTTCCTGAGCAACTCGCCAAAATCACTCAAGAGCTTAACCTACCGAATTACGGCGCGCCTTATTTCCCAAGAGCGGTGGTTGAAGACCCTGAACTCGCTAATCAATTAAGGCTAGTGTTCAATGCGATTGATGAATCGGATAATCGTTTGTTACGTGAAACATTGATGTACGGGATGTTGGTTAAGTTGATTAGTCGACATGGGAAATCTAGCCTTAAGCCTCAATTGGATGGAAAAACTCAGCGTCAGCTTGTTCTGGTTAAAGAGTTTTTAGATGATTTTCCTCAAGCCGATGTCTCCTTAGAAGAACTCTCTAAACTGGCAGCTTTAAGCCCGTTTCATTTAGTGCGCTCTTTCCAAAAAGAGTTTGGTCTACCGCCACATGCGTATCAGATTCAGTCTCGGTTGAGGCTATCTCGGAAGTTGTTGAAGCAAGGACATTCGATTTCAGATACCGCTCAAGAATGTGGTTTTCACGATCAAAGCCACTTTCATCGACACTTTAAAAAAGCCAATGGCTACACGCCGGGGCAATACATCAAAATGCTCTAAATCGACTCGTTAATTCGGTTGTTAAATTGAGCAAGTTTATGCAATCGAATCCATTCAGGTGTTTTTACATTGAATAGCCAATGTGAAGAGAGAAAAGAATAATATGGATAGTCAAAAAATGGATAGGCGCACTCAATTATGGAAGGGCGTTTTAGCCGGAATGCCTCTAAGTATCGCAGTGATCCCATGGGGAGTTCTTGCGGGATCATACGCAATAGATGCTGGACTGAATCAACTACAAGCACAAGCGATGTCGGCGATTTTGTTCGCAGGCTCGGCGCAATTGGTCGCTGCGGGTATGTTTAAAGCGGGCATTGGCCTTGGCACTATGCTGCTGACCACTTTGTTTATCACCTCAAGGCACTTTTTATACAGTGTATCGATGCGCGACAAAATCAGTCATCTTCCGGCTCGTTGGCGTTTGCTACTCGGCTTTTGGCTCACCGACGAACTGTTTGCGATATGCAGTGGACAGTCTCAACAAGAGTTTAATCGTTGGTACGCTGCGGGTGTCGGTGGTGGTTTTTACCTTATTTGGAATATCGCAAGCTTCGTTGGCATAGTCGCAGGAAGCCAAATCCCGTCGCTCAATGAAATTGGTCTCGACTTTGCGGTAGCCGCGACTTTTATTGCGTTGGTTTTTCCATTAATCAGAACATTGCCTGTTGTCGTGTGTGTGGTGGTTTCATTGGTTACTTCGGTTGCTATGGCGGTGAATAACGTTGAAGGCGGTCTAATGATTGCAGCGATTGCTGGCATGCTAGCTGGCTTTTCCAGTGAGTCGTTTCAAGAGCGAAACAATGGCAATAAGCCAATTGTGGAGGGTAAATAGAGATGATTTGGTTAACGATATTACTCATGACGGCGATTGTGTTCTTTAGTCGGTATCTGTTTCTTGAGCCTGCAATCCCACTTCGTTTAAACCAAACAGCGAGACGCTTTCTACGTTACTCCAGCCCCGCGGTGCTGACTGCGATTTGGGGGCCGATTGTGTTTGCACCGGAGCAGACATTTTGGCCAAGCCTTGAGAATCCTTATTTGATAGGCGCTCTTGTGACTGGCGTGTTGATATGGAAAACAGGCAATGTGCTACTAACGATCGGCGTCAGCATGGCGGTGTTTTTGTTCTACAATCTCGTCGCAGTTGATTTCCTTTTTAACTGATTGACCTTGCAACGTATGGCGTGGTGACTTCTAATGTCTCTATTCACTATTTGTGTATTTAGGTTTTGGTAAGGAGTTAATTTGGCTAAGAAATATTATGTGGTTTGGAAAGGTCGCACACCGGGTATTTTTACCACTTGGAACGAGTGTAAAACTCAGGTCGATGGTTTTGCAGGCGCGAGATATAAATCGTTTCCAACATTAGGCGAAGCAGAGTCTGCTTTCGGCGATAAAGCATCTTCTGCGTCTAGTTCTACTTCAACATCTGGATCTTCATCGACCAAGCCAAGTGCTGCGGGTAAGCCTAAAAAAGCGAAAGTCCCACCTCTTTCTCAGCAGCAAATTACGGATATGCCTTTTGATATCAAGATCTTTACCGATGGGGCTTGTGAGCCAAACCCTGGTGAAGCGGGTACAGGCTTAGCGGTCTACTTGAAGAATGAGCTAACCGAGTTGTGGTATGGCTTGTATCAACCTATGGGTACTAATAATACCGCAGAGCTTCAAGGTTTGAAGCAAGCACTCATCCTTGCAAAAGAAAAGCTGCAAGCGGGTTTGTCGATTGCGATTTATTGCGACTCGAAATACTCGATAGACTGCATTACTAAGTGGGCATCAGGTTGGGAGAAAAAGGGTTGGACGAAGTCGGGCGGTGAGATCAAAAACCTTGATATCATCAAGCCTGCGTATGCACTTTACCAAGAGTTAGCATCTCAAATTACTATTTATCATGTTAACGGTCACGTTGGTATTGAAGGCAATGAACTTGCCGACCGCATGTCTATTGTGGCGATTTCTTCTAAAGAGAAAAACTTGAGTAGATATTCAGAGACTGACGATCTAACCGGAATCTTAGCTCTGCGAGCTGGTTAAGAAGGATCGAGAACTAAAACATAACTAACCAAGCGTTACAGTTTTCTTCAATGTAACGCTTGGTTTTTTTGTCCCTATCTATTTATTAAGACTATTTACCAATCTAATAAGCTGGGCTCTCTATTCAGTGAGATAGCGGTTGTGCTTGCTTAAATGAGTTGAAGCTCTGCTCGATTCTTGTTCTTGCCTTCATCCTCATTTCTGTTTCTGAGGTCTATCACCCGGATACTCGTCATCTTTTCAAAATGGTAATCAATTTGACATTGTGAGTTTATTTACTGATTTTCCTTCTTCGTCATTTTGCGAATCGGTATTTAGGTGGCTGATATTATTGTGATTTATTTACTGGAGTTGTACGGCACAGAACATGCAGAGTCAGTAGTATAACGTGTAAATATGAGAGCGCTATCATGGCTAAAGTAAGTGTTGTTATTCCTACCTATAATTGTTTGGATTACCTGCCGAAGGCAATTGGCAGCGTACTGAAGCAGACACATCAAGATGTGGAGTTGATCATTATTGACGACAACAGCAACGATGAAACGTCTACTTATCTCGCGTCAATCCATAATGAACGCATTATTACCTTATCCACTTTGGGTGTTGGCGCGCCTCAAGCGAGAAACCTAGGGATTGAAAAGGCGACCGGTAAATACATCGCTTTTTTAGATGCGGATGACTTCTGGTTTCCTGAAAAACTCGAACGCCAACTCGAATTACATCATCGTTACCCAGATCTTGCGATGAGCTTTACTAACTACGAACACCTGACTGAAGATTACCAAGTGATAGTCGACTGCTTTAGTTATTGGTCGCAGTTTCAAGACCAAGACGAGCTGTTCATCAATATCGAGAACCCGTTGGAGTTCATCATTGAAAACAACGTGATTGGAACATCGACGGTCATGGTAAAAGCGGATGTGTTTTCTCAAACAGACAGTTTCAATGCTGACATTAAGTATGGGGAAGATTGGGATCTGTGGCTTCGAATGAGTGAAAATCATCAGGTTGGTGTGTTGAATTCAGTGCAGGTTGGCTACTTGATGAGAGCGAGTTCCGTCACTCAAACTGAAAGTCTTAAGCTGAGAAACCTGCAGTCTATAGAATCTATTCTTCAGCATTACCAAAATGATAGTGAGCGTTGGAATCTACCCACTTCTAGCTTTAAAATCGCAAAGGCGAGAATACTGGAAGGTTACGCTGACTATTATCGAGGATTACAACAAAACCGATTGGCCATCTCATACAGTATTCGTTCGATAGTTTTGGCTCCGCAAAAACGAACGTTACGACATCTTCTAGGAGACTGTAAGAGTTTCCTAATGCCTGCATGGTAAGGAATAGGTGTCTGCTATGGGGTCACTAAGACAGTCTACCTATTACGCCATTGGCATTGTGATGATGAAAGGGATATCGCTCATGATGATCCCCTATATCACCCATAAGATGACGTTGGCTGAATACGGTTCTTTAGAAGCTATTGTCTTACTGGCTGACATCGGGACGATCTTATTTAGTTTTGGCATTGTTGAGGCCATGTATCGATATGTTGGTGTCGCAGAGGGCGAAGAAAAGAGGAAATTGGTCTCAAACTGTTTCACGTTGAGTGTCTTTGTGTGTGTGCTTGGTGGGAGCTTAATTGCTTTGAGCATGCCGCTGTTGTTACTGATGCTTCCCGTCGAGTTCCAGCCGTACCAAATCCTACTCCTGCTTATCCCTACCATGCTCGATGGTGCGATTTCTATCCCGCTGACTTTAATGCGAATGAACGCGATGGCGAAACGTTTTTGCATGCTCAATGTATTAAAGGCAAGTGTGCAAGCCACCATGACTTTTGCATTGCTTGAGTCCGGGTATGGGATTGATGGTGTGTTGATCTCTGCTGCCGTATCTAGCGTGTTGTTGATGGTTTGCTTAGTACGTTATCAATGGCAAGAAATGGGCACATTTGGCAGCCTCAAGTACTCATCTAAGATTCTAAAATTTGGATTGCCTACGTTAGTTGGTGGTGCTTCGATGTATATGATCACAGGGCTAGACCGCTGGGTCATGGCGAGCTTTGTTGGCGTTGAAGAGTTAGCAATCTATGCGGTCAGTGGCAAGTTTGCGTTGCTTCTTGGTTTGCTACTGCAGCCTTACGCCCTGTGGTGGTTTCCAAATCGGGTGGCCATGCTGCAACAACCTGACGGCAAGAAAGAGTGTGCGGACAGAGCGCTGGTCGGCGTGAATCTGGCCATTGTGTTGGGGTGTTTGATGATTCTAACCGTGCCGGGTTTTATATCTCTAATTTTACCAAGCAGTTACCACTATGCGGGGACCATTGTTGTCGCGCTGCTTACCATTAGCGTTATCAAAAATGCAGGTGACTACTTGAATCTAGGTTGTTTTAGCGGTGACTCAAGTCAATCTCAGATGTGGATTCAAGGTGGATGTGCGATCTTGGCGGCCACTGGCTATTTTACAGTGACGCCCATTCATGGAGTGTGGGGGGTTGTCGCCGTTCTTTGTGCAACTTATTCCGTGCGACTCATGCTTCTGTATTTTGTCAGTCAAATGATGGAACCATTACCTTATGAACATAGCAAGTGTGTCGTCGCAGTCAGTATTGCATTAGTGGCGATAGTGAGCGATCAACTTCTGGGATTGGTGTTGGTTTATGTCCATGATTTTATTCTTGGAACTGTTGTTGGTCTAATCACGCTGGTGGCCTTTATCAAATACTCGGTCATCGTTATTCCTCAAACTTTGCTTGATAAATTGACGCTCGGCAAGTGTTCGCATGTCAGCTAAAAGCATGTCACTCGGGCTATTCAGTGTTTCGTTAAGCGAGTAAAAGTCTAAACAGCCACAATAAAACACCGTGTATAACCTTTTGGATTAGAACGTATTTATAGGTTAGCTATGGAAAGAGGTATGAATAAGTGAATGTTAATCCTTTCTCATTTTCGTGAAGTTCTAGTAAAGCAATTAATAGTCGTGAAAAGCTGGATCCTAATATAAGTCACGAATATATTAGTCGCGCGTAACAACCCTGAGGCTTCAAAGTACAGCCATTGATTAGGAGTGAAACTACTAACTTGGTTGGCTTTAGTTGAAGGGTGGTTGTAGTCAAATCGATTAAGGTCTATCTATGAATATTACTTGTGCGGAAAAACAAGAATTGGCTGATATTTACCAGCTTGAACATGCTTTGTTTGGCGATCATGCTTATCCATTGGTTTTCTTTCGTCAGGCATTTGATTGCTGGGGAAAGGGCTTGTTGGTAGCGAAACAGGAGTTACAGGTTGCGGGTTATGTATTAATGACACCAACGAACAAATCACAAGAGTACTGGATTCTGTCATTGGCCGTTGAGAGTCACTATCGAGGAATGGGAGTAGGTCGTTCATTGATGGAGCAGGCGATAGCTGGAGCGGACCAAGGCTCCAAGGTAATGCTCACCGTGGATCCTAATAACGAATCGGCCTGTGCACTCTATGCATCGATGGGATTCTCTACTATTAAACAAGAAGAAAACTACTTTGGTGATGATGAGCCAAGGTTGGTGATGCAGCTCATCATCTAGATTAAAGGCTCACAGATCTAGGTCAACATCACGATACTGTGCATTAACACGACGCTAGAGAAGAGCTGCGATCCCATGTCAACGCAGCTATCGGGCCCTTGGCCTTTGAATTGTCGCCATGTAGTCGGCCTTCATAGCTGCTGCTCTATTGCATTTTTGAGGGTACTACTGGTTGGCGATGTAGAACTCGGGAAGGTTGCTATCACTTTGCCTTCTTTGCTGACCAAGAACTTATAGAAATTCCATTTCGGTTTGATACCAGCTTGTTGCTGGATTTCGGCAAAGACTGGATTTTCGTCAGGCCCAGAGAGTGAAGCGCGCGCCATCATCGGAAAGGTGACGCCATAATCTAGGTAGCAGATTTTAGCGGATTTCTCTTCGCTTCCTCTATCTTGGCGAAAATCATTACTTGGAAAGCCGATAACCGTGAAGCCTTGGTCTTTATAGGTTTGATGGAGCTGCTCGAGTTGTTCGAACTGTGGTGTGAATCCACATTGGCTCGCGGTATTAACCACCAAAAGAGTCTTGCCTTGAAACTCATCACACAGGGCTATTTCCTCGGTTGAGTTCAACAAGCGTTGTTTGCCTTTGAGTATCTCAGGGCAGCTTGCTGAAAAAGCGAATGAACTTGTTAGACTCGCGATTAGGGCGGTGGAGCACAGCAGTGAATGTTTCATAAGTCTGACTCAATTTTAGTTGGCGTAACTGTTATTACTGTTCAACGACTTAAAATGATCACTTTAAAAACCAGAATCGCTTCAGTATCAACTGTCGCTTAAGTATCAATTGTCGCTTAGTAAATAGGGCGCCACCAAGCGCTTGATATTGACCTTGGCTCCAAGGCGAGATGCCAGCAGGTACATGCCTCCAATCTTTCGGTGGAGGAATAGGGCATCGGCGGGTGGGGTATGCCAATACTCTTGCTCCATGCTGAGAATGGTTCCTGCTTCACGAAGCCTTTGGGCTAAACCACTGGCTTTGAAATCGTACTCCTCGTCAACCAACATCGGCTCACAGGCCATTTTTACGAGGTTTAGAATCGCTTGGCGTTGATCGGGAAGAATCGTCTCGCTAAAAAATCCAATCTGTTCGAGTGCTTGATTGAGCCCTGATTCGTCTTGATTAATCACAGAGGTAAAAGCCAAACGATAGCCATCACTGAAGCGGTCGCTATATTCACGTGTTGCTCCAAAATCTAAAAGCCCAATCTGTCGGGTGTTTTCAACGTAGAGATAGTTGGCGAAATTGGGATCGGTTTGCACCATCTTGAAGTCGAATAACTCTCTGAACAGAAGCTCGAGCAAGCTGTGCATCACAAAATCACGGGTGCTTTGGTCGTAACCTTCTATTTGCTCTATCGAGACGCCTTCAATGAAGTCCATCGCGAGCACTGATTCTGAAGAGATTTGCGGATGAATCTTAGGCACAACGAAGTGAGAGTGCTCTTTTAATGCATTGTGATAACGAGTCGCATAGTCAGCCTCGCGAGCATAGTCGGCTTCATCATGTAGTTGTTTTTTTGCCTCTTCTAACAAGCCTTTGTAATCGACTGACTTTGGTATCAACCCCACAATATTGAGCAATGTACCAACGTTGTCCACATCACTGTCGATGCTTTTTCGAATGCCAGGGTATTGGACTTTGACGGCGAGTTTGTCTCCCGCATCGCTATAGGCTTGGTGAACCTGGCCTATAGATGCGCTGGCAATAGGTTTAAAGTTGAAGGAAAGGAATTCGGCTTTCCAATGGTTCCCGAGCGAGCTCTCTAACACTTGATTGAGCTGTTTGGTTGGCAGAGGGTCGGCATCGGAGCGCAGACGAGAAAGAATGTCGGCTAATTCGGGTTCTAAGATATCTCCTGTATCCATTGATAGCATCTGCCCAAGTTTCATTGCTGCACCGCGCAGGTATGCGAGTTGATCGGTTAGACGAGCAATGTTTTGTGGCGTTAGCAGTAAGTCTTTTGCTTTGGGCCTGTTGCCTTGTGCTATTTGCTTGGTGCCTTCCGTTAGCACATTACCCGCGACCCTTGTTGCCAGCGAGGCAAACTTACTGAATCTTGAAATGCGATGGGTAGGTAGATTTCTTTCTTTTGCCGACATAAAGGTTCTCACTTAGTTATCAAGATTGATACCAATCGTAGTAAATAACTGTTCACCCTAGCTTGTTAAAAATCTCGATAACGTCGTTAGATTTTTTGATTGTAGAATAACTACTTATCGAAAAAATCCGCCTTGTTCTCCAGCTTTTTTCCTGCGCTATTTTTGACCACTTACTTACTGTGATTGGTATGACTACAAAGTTCTATAAATCATTACCCAACCGAATGTTTTGTTGTGGTAATTTGTCTCGCGAAACAGTAAACAGAATTTAAAGGACAAAACATGAAGTTTATTTGGTTAAAAGTCGCGGTTACCGTTTTAGTTTTTGCTGCGCTGTTTGGTGTGGTGTATTACAAAGTCGCAAGTGGTATGTCTTAACCAAGTACTATTTTGTGCAGCTGTTACCATCGCAGCGTGACTTTCCAGTTAGCCAGAAAGAGACTTTGTATCGGTTCTTGGCAAACCGAAGATAACACCAGTCGGCCACTGGCTTGAATATCGCCCAACGTAAAGGGGCGTATAGCCAACCTTTTCCTACTAAGCGCCACGCTTGGTAGGTCACGTCTAAACCTAGCAGCAGTTTTCCGTTCTCGTCTAAAGCATGTAAAACGGTATTGGCTGCGTCCGCATCAATCTGAGAGTAGTCTGAAAAGGCTTCGCTGTAGATATCGATAGTTTGAATCTTATTCTCGGTATCATGCTTGGCAAGTGCCGCCATCTCTTTTGCGCACAATGGACATGTCCCATCGTAGAATATCGTAAGTTGTGTCATCGTCTGTTCGCCTATCATTTCACGAGTGAACCTTCAGTTACACCCGTCAATTCAATCGCTTGTTATTCAATAATCTAGCAATGGCTACGTGATTGCACCTTTTAAAGATCACTCACCTTGTATCCAAAGTTCTAAGAATGTCTGACGTAGACACTTTGTTCATCCTTTCAAGTCCTTGATTGTTTGGTCAAATCTCTGGTTTATGGACAAATGATAACAAAGCGTCCAATAAAGGTGTGTCTTCAATATATAAACATCAACCAAATCAATTAGTTGAACTTGGCTTGGAATATGCTCTATCGAACTACGAATTGCTAAAGGATTTTCTCCAATGTGGGCAAGGCAGAAAACCCTAAAAGCATAAGTATGGATAAATGGAGAGAGAACATGAAGGTTATAAATTATTTACTTAGTGTGCTTTTGTTGTTTAGTAGCCCCCAGTTGGCGTGGGCTACTGTTGATGTGATGGAACTTGATGGTAATGCGACCAGTGATAATAGTGGTATTGATTGGGACGATGTCAATGATCCCAACAGCATGGTTGGGATTGCAGAATTTTTCGAAAAAGACCGTAATGGTATCGACCAAATCTTTTGGAAGGGTGGGTCAAAAGATGATTCCGACATAACGGATTGGGCTTTCCGTACGGCGTCACCACAACCAAAAGATGACTTTACCAATGCGTATGCCGCTGCCTTTGAAAGCGAAGGCGATTTGCTGATTTACTTTGGTGCAGACCGATATGCGAACAATGGTGATATGTACATTGGCTTCTGGTTCCTACAAGACCAAGTAGGATTGCCGGATGGGAAAACTAAGGGTGACTTTGTTGGGCAGCATGTCAATGGAGACATCCTTGTGCTGATTTCATTTCCACAAGCGAGTGGTGGTAATCCGTATATAGAAGTGTTGCAGTGGGATTTGAATAATGGCGATGTCACCGACAACATGACGAGAATTTTCCAAACAGACGGTGACCCTAAATCGAATGATTTTGTGGGAGCTAGATGTGGCAGTGGCGCTGTTGGTGTCGATAAGATATGTGCGATTTCCAATGATGACTCTATCGGGGCAATACCGCTACCCAATGTACAAGGTTGGGACTATCTAGCTAAAACGGGTGAAACAACAACGATTCCAACCGAGAGCTTCGTGGAAGGTCGATTAAACTTGTCAGCTCTGTTGAATGATGAGTTTGGTATCAGCGACATTCCTTGTTTCAGTAGCTTCTTAGTGGAGTCACGAGCTTCCCGTTCGATTGATGCATCTTTAGCTGACTTCGTTGTCGGTTCATTCAGTTTATGTAGCATCAGCATAGCGGCGACTTGTAACACAACCAGCTTTACGGTTGATGGCATGTTCAACATCGACTACACCGTGACGGTAACCAATACTGGCCCTGGTTCGTTAGGCACCAATGGTGACTACGAAGTGGCCTTTTTATCTGAGTCACCAATCTTAGGTGCGCTTCCAGTGGTGGGTAACGGTGATGAAGTGTGGAGTGTCGGTGAGTCATTCTCATTCATGGGGAATTACTTGTCTGTAAATAATGGTGCTGTCGGTGTCATAGATGGTTCGGTGGATCTTGATGGGCTTATCGTGAATGCTCAAGCGCCAGTGGCCTACAATTGTCCACCAATAGACTTGAGCCCGATGGTTGACATTTCTAAGGTGTGTAATAGCTTCTTAGAGGTTGATGGCGGTCAAGTTGTGCTTAAGAAAACCTATGATGTTGAAATATGTAATACCGGTGATATCCCATTAGCCATTGAATCGCTGATGGATTCTAAGGATGGTTCTTTGAGCCGTTCTGATTTACCTACCGAAGTAGTCAACAGCAGTTACTACCTCGACTTTGCTTTACCTTGCGATAATCTTGAGGATGTGACCACATGTGGTGCTGGTAATATGTGTAGTGCATTGAGTGCTGACCCCGAGTTGTTTGCTTGTAAAACGGGTGAAGGAGAGTGGATACCGAACTTTGGTGATGCGATTGGTCAAGTGTGTACCCAAGTAAGCAAAACTTATGCGCCAAATGTGTTACCAACTGGAGTAGACGGAATGCTATCTAATCAAGTGACAGCAACGTTTGATTCGCTGTTCTTGCAAGAAGCATTTATGGAAACATCGAACATTGCAACCTGTGATGTTTGTCCAATTACTGTACCTGAGCAATAAGTACTTTCATTAATTGTACTCAATTAAATTCTAAAGCAGCCTAATTCGTTAGGCTGCTTTATTAGTTAGTTAGTTTATTAGTTAGCTAGGCGACTTAAATTACTATCTGATGTTTTTTGATCAGCTTGTATAAGGTTGTTCGGGAAATAGACAATGCTTTAGCGGATTGGGAAATATTGTAGTGGTGTTGCTGAATCACTCGACGAACATTTTTTGAAGAAAGTCGAGTGTCACTATCAGTGTCGGACGACGCGTCTTTTAATTGAATTCCCATATGACGAGTAGAGAGGGCGCTTGAGTTAGAAAGAACAATCGCTCTTTTTATGCAGTTGAATAATTCTCTGATATTGCCCGGCCAATGGTACTGTTTCATTTGCTCAAGAGTGTCACTAGGCAGTTTGGTTTTGGATGCGTAATTGTGCTTCAGTTCAAAGTGAACCAAATCTTCAATGTCTTCTTTGTGCTCATTGAGTGGTACTAGGTCTAATGGAAGTACATTGATGCGATGAAAGAGATCCTTTCGAAATTTACCCGCAGCAACGGCTTGTTCGATATTGACGTTGGTGGCGAAAATTACACGGCAATCTACGGGCAATTGGTTGTTACTGCCTAATCGCTCTATCGAGTTATTTTCTAGAAAGTGGAGCAAGTAGGTTTGCAGTGATAGCTCAAGATCGCCGATCTCATCCAAAAATAGCGTGCCACCGTTCGCTCTTTCCACATGCCCGACGTAGCGTTTGTTTGCTCCCGTGAACGAGCCTTTTTCAAAGCCAAATAGCTCCGAGTGAATCAGTGATTGTGGAATTGCGCCACAATTTACAGCGATGAAAGGTTTCTGGCTACGGGCTGAGGCCTCATGTATTAAACGCGCACATAGGCTTTTTCCGGTTCCGGTCTCCCCTTGAATCAGTACTGGGAAATCGTTGTTAGCGAGCTTGGCTATCTTCTTTCTAAGTTGTTGGGTGGTGCTGGATTGTCCCACTAATTGATACTCATTGCAGGAGACTGGATTAGGTTTAGTTTGCTTGGTGTTTACCATGCCATACGCATGCCCTAAATTTCGACAAAGCCATTCTGTATCAATAGGGAGGTGGTAATAATCCCAAAAGGTTTGCTTGATGAGCGATAAGTTGCGGCTTGGTGGTTGGTTGCAGATAGCGATTGCTTTTAAACTTGGAGAGTGAACCTTTAACGCTGATATTTGCTTACACTGTTTGTCGATTGAGGATGATGTTAGACAAGAAACCACAATTGGTGCGTAGCTTTCGCTGCGTGTATCAAGTAAGTGAATGGCCTGTTCGGTCGTTTCTGCAACTTGAGCTTTCCAGTTATGGAGACGCATCTCTCCTACCCACTGACTATGGTGCAGGCATGCGGTGTTGCATAACAGAATCACAGAACGAGTTACTGGCTCAGGTGATACTCTTTTTGATGGCATTGTGCTCACTCTTCATGTTTCGATATCCATGATGAAACCTCCAGTAAGCCCCCTAAATACCCCATAAGCTTAGGAGCAAAATTCGAATAATTCGAGTACATAAACTTAAGAACGTTGAGCAAGTAAGTGGCAGTACTTCAAGCGAGAAAGCCAATCTGGTGCTTTACTTACTGATATTTATGCTTATTAATTAAAGGTATTCACAAATATCGTGTTTTTACTGTTTTGTTTATTGATGATCACACAGTAAACTCTGGGCTAATCACTAACGATAAAGAGCTGATCTTGATGATAATTAACGTAGCAAAAAAGTTCATTTTGGCAGCTTCTGCGCTGATGCTAGGCGGTTGTGTTAGCTACAGCGTGACTGAACAAGACATGACGAACTACCTGCAAGATTCGGTGATGTTAGAGCAAGAAGTTGGTGTTGAAAGCGTCATGTATGCACAAGTAGCCGTTGATGATCTAGAAGTTAAAATCGGGCGAGCAGAGAGTCAGCGTGTTTCTGTTCTGGCGAATACCAATGCAAAGGTTCAAGTGTTTAATATGCCGAATATGGGGTTGGATCTTGATATCGAATTCAGTGCGACTCCTGAATACAATAAAGAAAGTGGAGAGATTTATTTGAAATCACTGCGTTTAGAGCGCTTTGAAGAAAAAGACAAACAGCTTTCTCCTGAGATCGCCAAACTACTTAAGCCTGCCGTTTCTATGATTGGTTTTGCGTTGTCTCAGTCGCCAGTTTATAAACTCGACAGCAACAAGGTTCAAGAGTCATTGATCAAGTCATCGGAACCTAATCTAGTGATTAAAGACAACAAGCTGGTCATCGAGTTATTCGATTAACCTTTTACGTTTAGCTTAGAATCAGACTTAAAACACAATGGCTGCCGATTTGGTGGCCATTTTTGTTTGTGTTGAACAAACAATGCTTCTGTTTTTAGGCTGTCTATTCAGCTAGTTTTCTCTGGCTCATTTATTGAATTCGCCGCGTATCTCACCTTTACTTTACTCTTATGAGCAAGTCATCGCTTCAGTCATCAAATCATAAGAAAGAAAAGGTGAGCGAACTATGAAGAATCCAGTAGTAGCGGATAACAAACCCGTTAAGGTCGAGCTAACCGAAGGGGAGGAGTATTACTTCTGTACCTGTGGCAAGTCGAAAAACCAACCGTTTTGTGATGGTTCTCATGCAGGAACGGGCTTCAAACCGAAGAGTTTCGTGGCCGAGGAAACCGGTGACTCTTACCTGTGCCGCTGTAAGTATTCGAATAATCTCCCTTTTTGTGATGGCACCCATAAACAGTTTACGGCTGAGCAAGTGGGTCAAGAAGGCCCTGATGTTCATATCCAAGCGGCAACGCCCGATCTCTCACCTGCGGCTTCTGCAACCAAAGAAGAGCCCACGGTCGAATTCATTCATCAATTAGCACGAGATGGCTTATCCAAAGTGGGTCACCATGGGCCAATGACTTCAATGGGCGTCCCAAGATATCTATTACCTCACTGGGATGATATTCAAGTGATGGTTGCACAAATGGCGACCAAACCGTTATTGGAAGATGTGCCCGTTGGTACTGAGCTTATTATTGGGCCAAAAGCGGAAAAGCCGCTTAAATTGAACATCTCCTTGTTTGTTTCTGATATGAGTTTTGGGTCTTTGTCTGAAGAAGCGAAAATCTCTTTAGCGACAGGCGCGGAGCTTGCGGGAACGGGGATCTGCTCGGGGGAGGGCGGAATGTTACCCGAAGAGCAAGCGGCGAACTCACGTTACTTTTATGAATTAGCCAGCGCACAATTTGGTTACGATGAATCTAAGCTCAAAAATGTCCAAGCCTTCCATTTTAAAGGTGGACAGGGGGCTAAAACCGGAACAGGCGGTCACCTACCGGGTGCGAAGAACATTGGCAAGATAGCAGAGGTGCGTGGCATTAAAGCCGGTACCGCCGCGATTTCTCCACCCACCTTTGTTGATCTAAAAACCGTCGAGGATTTCAAAAATTTTGCCGACCGAGTTCGAGAAGTAACGGGCGGTATCCCAATAGGGTTCAAGTTGAGTGCCAATCATATTGAAGAGGATGTTCAGTTTGCACTCGATGCCAGTGCCGATTACATCATCTTGGATGGGCGTGGTGGCGGTACAGGAGCAGCGCCAGAAATGTTCCGTGACCATATTAGCGTGCCAACCATTCCAGCGCTTGCTCGTGCCAGAGCCTATCTAGACAAGCAAGGCGTAAGTGACAGAGTCACCTTAATCATTACTGGTGGTCTTCGTGTTCCGATGGACTTCGTAAAAGCGATGGCGCTTGGCGCTGATGGCGTCGCTATCTCAAACAGTGCCATGCAGTCGATAGGGTGTGTTGCCGCCCGAATGTGTAACACCAATAATTGTCCGGCGGGCATCGCGACTCAAAAATCCGATTTACGCCAACGGTTAAATGTTGAGAAGGCATCGAACCAATTGAAGAACTTCTTCGAAGCCTCGACGGAGTTGATGCAAGTGATGGCGAGAGCGTGCGGACATGATCATTTGAATCAGTTTAATCCTCACGATCTGGCAACATGGAATCGCGAAATGGCCGAGCTATCTGGAGTCGCTTACTCTGGTGTAAGTTCACTAAATCAACTTAAGTAAATAGTATTTCGATAAAGCACACCCAATGTGTTTTGGGTGTGCTTACTTTTGTCTGTGTAATGCCAATCTATAGTTAACCTTTCGTAATTAACTGCTTTATAAGTGTTTTTAGATCATTTCCTATTTTTTGAAAATATCGCTTTACCTCAAGTTAACTTGAGGTTTTATCATCATCCCAAATCTAAAAACACAATCTATCACCTTGTCACCTAGTGCAGGTTTTGATGTTATCAAACAGACGTTACGAATCTTCAGTTATGAACTTTGAGCTCCGTAATTGAAGTCATGAGTGCATAAAGGTGAGAAAAATGAACAAGGATCAACAATGAAAGTATTAGCGATTGGCGCGACCAACAGTAAAACATCGATTAACCAACAATTGGCAGCGTACACCGCAAGCTTAGTTGAGGGCGCGCAAGTAGAGGTGCTCGATCTTAATGATTTCGAGATGCCCATTTACAGCGAAGATAGAGAAAAAGAGTCTGGCGTTCATCAACACGCGCAGCGCTTTTTTAGTAAGATTGGCGAAGCAGATGCCGTGGTCATCTCTTTTGCAGAGTACAACGGTTCATACACCGCAGCCTTTAAGAATGTGTTTGATTGGACATCACGAATCGACATGAAAGTGTATCAAGGCAAGCCTGTTGTTATGCTCTCCACATCACCAGGTCCAGGCGGCGCAAGTTCTGTGTTGTTGTCTGCGGTAAACTCCGCACCTTACTTTGATGCTGATGTGAAGGGTTCGATGTCGGTGCCAAGTTTCTACGACAACTTTAATGTAGAAACGGGAGAGCTCATCAATACCGAAATGGCAGAAAACCTGAAATCGGTCATGAGTCAAATTTAGAAATCGATAACACCTCAATAAGACAAAGCAGCTATGTTCATGACTGCTTTTCGTTGAGCCCGCAGTCAAAGTTTATGGACATTAACTGGTTAAGGTAACAATAGGTCGCTATTCTAAAGTTAAAGTAAGCTTTAAATATTTATGATCTCAAGGGTAGTGTGACAATGAGAAACATCGTATATCTCACCATAGGCCAATTGGCAGAGCGCAGTGGCGTGGCTCCTTCTGCCTTACGTTTTTACGAAACCAAAGGGTTGATTGCTTCGATTCGTACTAACGGAAATCAACGTCGGTATCAGTCGGCGATGTTGAGACGAATCGCACTGATACAAGTTGCTCAATCGATAGGTTTCACGCTTGAAGAGATCACCGATGAGCTATCGACGTTACCGATGAACCATACGGCGACTAAACATGATTGGGAGCTTGTGGCTAAGAAGTGGCAAGGGCAGCTCGATAGTAAAATGGCGCAAATTAAGTCGTTACAAGAGAACTTAACCGGTTGCATCGGTTGCGGCTGTTTGAGTATGCAGAAATGCCAATTACTAAACCCTGAGGACATCCTGCATGATCAAGGGCAGGGCGCTCAGCGTATTGTTGATTAGCTTTTATTTCGTTTGAATATCGAACTAAATTTGAGCGTTTTATCAATAAGTGGGTCAGTGGTGGTAAGGCGTACCTTGTGTAGACAAATAGGGATTAAGGGTCTAGTTTAGGGCATTCTTTCACTATAAGAACAGGTTAGTTATGTTTAGCCATGTTTTTCTTGGTACTGAAAACATTGAACGCGCGAAGTCTTTCTATGACCCAATCATGAAGGCGCTTGGCTACAGCGAAGGTTCTGTCGACCCTAAAGGGCGTTGCATTTACGTGACTCAAACCGGTGTACTGGGTTTAACTAAACCGATTGATGGCCAGCCTGCCACTTATGGCAATGGGATGACGATAGGTTTTCTAGCAACCTCACCAGAAGTCGTCGATGAGTGGCATCGTATTGGTGTAGAAAACGGGGGTACAAGTATTGAAAATGGTCCAGGAGTGAGGGGAACTGATGAGCGCCGCCTTTACTTGGCTTACTTACGAGACCCTGATGGAAACAAGATCTGCGCCACTCACTTTATGCCATAGTTCACCTGATGCCACAGTTCACCTTATGCCACTGTTCACTTTATACCACGGTGGCGTATTATTAGGTTATGTTGATTGTTCAGAGCTTGTGAATTACGGCTCTGAACTTGTCTGTTTCCCTGAAGACTCGCAAATATTGCAAAGGATCTGCTAGATGACATCGAACGAACTGTTTTATGAGAGTTTTGAACGTTGCCGGATCGACCAAGAGTTTCTGGAAACATTTTTGGCCGATTTCTGTGAGCACAACCCTAGGTTTTCAGAACGTTTTGAAAACATAGGGTTAGAGCAACAAACTAAGATGCTCAAAGCCTCGATCATCTTGATTTACAACTCTTCTGGTTTACCGAGTGTAAGAAACTCGGTTAAAAAGCTTGGTAAGCGACATAAAGATTTGGGGATGGATATCTCTGAACAAGAGCTTAACGAATGGTTCAATTCGTTACTTAATACGGTTAAAAAATACGATCCTCTTTATGATGAGAACGTAGAACGAGCTTGGGCAGAAATTCACGAAGCTGGTTTAACTATCATGAAGAAAGAGTGTGTTATTGACGCTTGTGATCAATAACACGATGTTTCAATTTCGTAGAAAGTGATGGTTTAAAGTGAGCAGCTCAACCAATTAGGAAGCCTTGGGAGGCGATGTCGTACTCAAAAGTGCCTGTATTTGGGGCGTTTAAATGCGTACTTTAATCATGTAAAAAAGGCTGCAGAAAACGCTATTTTGCTTTCAACGTGGTGTTTCGTTCAATGAATTTCACTGGCACCATCAGCTTAACCAAGCTAGTGTCTTGCTCTTGAATCTGGCTAACGACAATTTTCACGGATTCACGTGCAAGGCGTCTGAAATCTTGCTTGAAGGTAGTGAGTTGGTAGTTCAACCATTGAGTCTGTGGGATATCATCAAAACCAATCACTTGAAGATCTTCTGGAATACGCAGGTTGAACTCTAAGCGCGCCACATCCATCACAGCCATTGCTAGGTTATCTGTCGCACAGAAAATCGCTTGCGGGTGTGTGGGTTCTGAAAATAGGGCGCGAATAGTATCCAGTGAATCAAGGTAGTCATAATCAGCTTCAATCACACGAGCTTGTTTGCCCGTTAGGTCTTCGAATTCTGAGCAAAATCCTGCCTCGCGTTCGCCGTTGGTGTAGGTCGGGACATTACCTGTCAGGTAAACCGCTGATTTTGTTCCCACGCTATGAAAGTGTTGAGCGGCAACTTGGCCTGCAGCGTAGTTGTCGCTCACCACATGGCTACTCTTAGTCCCTTCAACAACACGCGCAAACTGGACGATAGGGATGTCGAATTCATCACACTCTTCATAAAGCGATTTATTAAAGGTCGCAGAAGCAGCAATCACTCCATCAACTCGGTATTGGAAGATATTAGGAATAGAGTGGTTGTCATTTCCATCAACTTGCCAAGGAATCAATACCGCTGAGTAACCCTGTTTTTGTAGCTCAGTAGAGATAAGCTGCAGAGTTTTCATGTGGATAGGGTAGTCGGCATCTGGGAAAACTAAGCCAATCAATTTGGACTCATTTGTCGTCAGACTGCGGGCAAAGGCATTGGGACGATAATTCAACGATTTTGCTGCATCGAACACTTTTTGCTTGGTCTTTTCAGACACTGAACTACCCGGGACAAATACACGAGATACAGTTGATTGAGAAACGCCAGCAAGTTTAGCGACGTCTTTAGAGGTGACGGTTGGCTTTGACGCCGTGGAGTGTTTTGGAGAGCTCATAGGCCATACTTTTGAACCAAATTAACTGAGCTCAGAGTAACATATTTAGGTACGTACTCATAAAGTAATACCAAGGAATGATATGAAAAATAAGGAATAATGACTATTTTTAATTTGATGTTGGGTATAACCCATTCTCTGTGTTGGGAAAACAGTATGATTATAGAGATAGTGATTAAAAAGCTCTGCGTAAGAGCAGAGCTTTAGATTTCGAATTTACCCATAAAATGAGCAACATGCCGCTACATCGTTAGAAGTAGTAACGGATACCTGCAGCGAATTGGTCATCGCTATTTTCGTAATGGTTACCAACAGATTTGTCGTCGCCATTATCAAACTGGTATTCCGTCCAAACTAAGAACTTATTCTTCTTAAAGTGGTACTCAAGGCCAGGAATAATAAGCTGGCGTTCGTAGCCGTTTGCGTTGTCGTCGGTATCCGTTAAGTAGTTCACGTTAAAGGTTGGACGCAGACCGTTTTCAAAGTGGTAGTAAGTGAAGAATTCTGCACCGCGGTGGTCGTAGAATTCAGCTTGGCTGGTGGTTTCCCAGTTTGAACCTTGGCTGTAGGTGAAACCAACGAATAGACCGTCATTGGTATAGTTAACACCTAATAGACCAATGCGTTGTGTATCACCATCTTTGATATTTTTAACGTCCGCATCGACATCATCAAACTCATTCTGATGGTAAGCTAAACCAATCGTTAGGCCATCCATAACAGTGTACAACGTTGACGCGCCCATACCGTTTTTCAGCGTTGCTGTTAAGCCGTCAGCTAGGCCAACATCTTCGCGAGTGGTTTGGTAAGTGAAGCCGTATTTCCAGTTGTCGCTAATGCTGTTGCGGTAAGTAATCGAGTTCTCGGCACGACCTGTACCTGACGCAATACCCCAGTCAGATAGGTTGTAGTAACCAGAACCGCGCGAACCGAATACTCGACCCATATCGGTAAACCAAGCCACATCGTAGAAGGTAGACCATTGTTTAGTACCTGCTGCGATCTTGCCGTATTTGTCGTGCTCTACGCCTGCGTATAGAAGTCGGTCGTAAATATTGTCGCCGTTAGCACCTGAGTTGTAACCCCATTCAGCATGGCCAAAGCCAGTCCAGCCGTTATCGAGTCCCATTTGACCTTTAAGGCCGAAACGAGAACTACCGCTGTTCCACTCATCGTTGTGGTCGCCTCCCTTATCTTGGTAACGAACGTCAAAACGACCGTCTAAAGTAAGGCTATCGCCTGCGTCATTGGTAAAAGTGTGTGCAGCAAAAGCAGAACCTGAGGTCAGTGCTGTCAGGATCACTGCAGAAAGTATCGACTTGTTCATTGTTGTTCTCTTTATTCAGGCCGCAGAAAGCCACCGTGCTTTCAAGCCCGTTATATAGGTAATGGTTTGGCAGGGTGTGCCCATCCGTGAGGCACAAGTTGGTTATCTTGGGTGGAGCAAGTTGCCGAGGGCGAGAAGGAGCCCTCCGCAGTCATGCCTGCCTAGCGTAGGTAAGGACTAGGTAGGCAATAGGACATGGTTACAGCGTAGGGTTCATGATAGATGAAGTGCGCTCGAACACGTCTAGACCTTGCTGTTGTAGCCAGTAAGGAAGGTCGATAAGCACCCAGTTCTCAGAAAGTTTGTCACCGTCGCGGTAGTAAACGTCAACCACTTGCATGTTTGCACGCACTTCGCCGCCTGTCATACCTAGGAAGCCACCTGTTGGTGTGTTTGATAGGTTTGGCCAACCGAAGAAACAAGAAAAGTTACCTTCAGCGAAACGACAAACGTGACCATTGAACTTCTTATCTTTCAGGTTGTTACGGAAAGGAAGTTGGTGCTGTTGTTGGTAGCGAGGAATTGTGTAAGACGCGCCGATACCACATGGGCCGTACCAAATCATGTCTTTTGACCAGCTCTTCGCGAGTACTTCTGGTGGGCAACCCATCGCGCCGCTGTCGTTAAGAGCAGACAGGTCATCAACCATTTTGTTTACTAGAGCAAGAGTCGCAACGCCTTCTTCTGCAGCCGCGTCTTCAAACAACAGACCATCGTGATTACGTGGGCCAGGGTATACGAAGTGCTTACCTGTTGATGGTGGCAGTGGGTAGCAACCCGCTTGGTCCATCATGCCTAGAAGATCTAGGAACAGGCCTGTCTTTGTTATTTTGCCATTAACAACACAGTTAAATTCTGCGTAGCGAACGTTCATGATCTTGCCAGTAGGGCGCATGCCTAGGTATTCAGCGTCGAACAGACCCATGAAGTGACCCATGCTCATTACCCAAATCTCATCAGGGTTAACTTCGTTGTTACCGCCGATGAAGATATCTTGACGACGCTGCATGCGTGTCATTGATTTCATCATTGGAGCCCAGAATACGTCAGCCGCAGCTTGAGCGCCTTCTTGCTCGCGGAATGGGTAAACACCGCGCCATAAGTAATCTTCAGACGTGTGTGCTTTTAAAACTTCAGCAACGTTTTCGTGAGTAGCGTTTTCCATTGCGTCAAAGTAGTCACGAACAATGCGTTTAGCTTCTTGATATTTAGACATAATTAATTCTCGTTTTGTTGTCGAGTCAACATTCGGAACAGGACTCGATTTGGATTTTGTTACCGGCTGACTTATCAACCGGATTGATGTTTGTTTCGTCTCTTTAGACGTCTTCAACTTTTAGAGGTTTTCAACTTTTAGAAGTCTTCAACTAAAGGGGGATTAAGCTTTTGCTGTTTCCGCTTTTTTGCTCTTGTCGAAAATGCCGCCTTTCAATGTTTCTGGTAGAGATAGCCACAGTAGACCAGCTAGAATCCATACGATTGGCGAGCCCCACATTGCCGTTGCAAGGTCGCTGCGCTCTTGAATGAATACCAACACCATTGGTGCCCACATGCCGATGATACGACCACCGTGGAACAGAGCTGCACCGAAGCTACGTAGGTGAGCTGGGAACAATTCAGAGAAGTAACCACCCCATACTGCAGAAGCAGACAGACCGAAGTTGTAGATAAGACCTAGGATAGCCAGCATGTTTAGGCTGCCGATCATCACGTCGCTTGGTGCGACGAAGAAGACTGAAGCCATGACACCCGCAAGGATGAAACCAAATGCGTTCACTTTACGGCCGTATTTGTCGGCGATTGCACCCCATACCCAAGCCCCGAATAGAGAACCGAATGCTGAGATAGAGAAGATGATGCCGATAGTTGAACCGTCAAATTGGCGAACTTCTTTCAGGTACGTTGTCACGAAGCCTGAGAAGAATTGGTAGCCGTAGAAGTTAAGACCAGCCAGTAGTAGACAAGTGATGGTTAGCTTGCGGTAAGGCGCGCTTAGCATTTCACCCCAAGAACCTTTCTTCGCTGGTTTATTCGATGCTTCAGCCGCGGCTTGATCTTCTTCACCGTAAGCGATCACTTTCTTGTCGCTAGGCAGGATGAAGATCATCAGTGCAGCAGCAACTAGAGGAGGAATACCACCTACCCACATTAGGCTCTGCCAAGGGGAATCGATGCTAGAAATGAACGCCGCGTATGCGCCCATTGCCATTAGGGCAACCGAGAACATAGAAGAAGCGAATGCCGTTAACTTACCGCGAACGCTTGGCGTGAAGAGGCCGATCATTAGGCTTACTGCTACGGTGAAGTAGCCACCTAAAGAAATACCGATGATGAAACGCATTGCTGCCCACATCGCGTAGTCAGTAAACATCATGTTGATGATGGTTGCGCCACCGTTCAGTGCAGTGATGACAATAAGAGTCGATTTCTTACCAAAGTTTGATGCCACCCATGCACAGCTCAGAGCACCAATAAGTGCACCAACCGACTGCCATGTATAGAACTGAGCGGTATCCGCCAAGTTAATACCATCATACGCATCAACGATGTATGGGCGTACGTAGTCAATAATTACAAAGTTATAACAATAGAAAAAGTAGCCAACTAGAATTGCAAGATAAGCAGCTACCCTTTGAATCATAGGAACTTCGCTCATGTGTTTTTTAGTAGTCATGACCGATAAACCTTTATTTTTTATAGGGTGTTTTTAGTTTCGATTATTGTGTGGTGGTTATTGAACATCACCACACCATCTTCATTTCGGGAGAGATAATAGAATTTTTGTGGTTATTAGATCCGTGATCAAAGTCAATTTTAAAATGAGTGCGTACCCATTTTGTGTATTTTGGTGATCTTGATCTCATTAGATCGTTGTTTTGGGACTTTTTGGGCATTTAGAGTGTTTAATCATCTATCTTAGTGACAATACTCACACTTATTGTGGGTTTTTGAGGGAAAATATCCATTTTTGAGTAATATTGGCGGCGAATGAATTGCGAAATATAATAAACGGAATCTAAAAATGGTTACGTACTCAAGTTTTGTGGTTATTGCTTTGTATGTACTAACCACTCTATTTATCAGTTACTTAGTGAATAAGCGTTATGCCGTTGGTGGCGATTTCTCAACGGGCGGAAAGCAATTTGGTTGGTTTACGGCAGGTGTGTCGATTCTTGCAACCTACATCAGTGCGATGACGTTCGTGGGCATGCCTGGCTGGGTTTATAGCTCTGGTATGGAAGCGATGAGCGTTCATTTAAATTACCCAATAGTGATCTTTTTCGCTGTGGTTTTCTTTGTTCCAGTGTTCTACAAACTCGGCCTGACCTCGATTTATGAATACTTAGAGCACCGCTTTGGCGTTTTTGCTCGCACGATCAATTCCATCGTGTTTATTGTGGTTCAGTGTATTTCGGCTGGTGTGATTTTGTATGCGGTTGCACTAATCTTGGTGCAAGTGTTGCCGGTGAGTATCTCCGAGGCGATCATCTACATCAGTTTGTTTACCGCTCTGTATACCTATGCGGGCGGTATCTCGACTGTCATATGGACAGACATGTTGCAATCGGCGGTGCTGATCATCGGCAGCATTGCGATCTTTGTTTTATTGCTGATGAAGATTGATGCAGGGGAAGTGTTGTCTCCTGAACATCTGAATATCATCAACCTCGATTTTGACTTGGGTGTTGATACCACATTGTGGGCAGGCGTAGTGGCAGTGAGCTTCTTGCACCTGAGTGTGTATGGCACTAATCAGTTGATCATTCAAAGAACATTGGCGACCAAGAACGTGAAGACGGCACAAAAATCCATGCTGCTTTGTGGTTACGGCGCGTTCTTTATTTACCTGTTTTTCTCTGTAATGGGCGTTCTTCTGAGTGTCTTTTATCAAGACCAAAGCTTTGAAAACAGCAACGAAGTGATTCTCGATTTTGTGTTTAACCATACCAACCCAATCGTTGTTGGTTTGGTGATTTCTGCGCTTTCGGCTGCGGCAATGTCGACACTGGATTCTACTTATAACTCAATGGCGACAGTGGCAACGTTCGATTTCTATAAGCGCTTTTTCCGTGACAAGGCTTCCGATGCACATTATGAATCGGTGGCAAGAAAAATGAGTTTAGTTGCAGCAGCTTCAGTTGTAGTACCTGCTTTGATGGCGGTTTCTAACGAATCTGTGCTCAAAACTATTGCCAGCCTGACCTCTATTTTTGTCGGTATTCGCCTTGGTTCTTTCATCCTGGGTTTGTTCTTCAAACAAGCGAATGAGAAAGGGGTGATTGCAGGCAGTATTGGCAGCGTAGCTGTCGTATTCATCGCCAAATACAGTGGAATAGCTTGGCCTTGGTTTGCCTTAATTGGCACGGTGGTTTTCTTAGTGTTAGGTGTTGTTGTGAGCCGTTTCTGGGGAGAAGTGACACAGCAACAAAACGAATTCATCACCAAGCAAAAGCACTTGTTCGCTAAGCCCACCGCGAGTCACTATGGCTTGTTGGTTTTTGCGGTTGTGACGATCGCTGCTTGTACTGTTATCCCTGATTGGCTTTATGCCGCTCTTTCTTAATTGACCGATTCTTTACTGGTATATCTATGTTATCGATCTTTGATATCTACAAAATTGGTGTGGGGCCATCGAGCTCACACACTAACGGCCCAATGATTGCGGGTTTCCATTTCACACAATTAATCGCTGATAAAATCGCTGAAGTGACGCGTGTTCAGGTGGATTTATACGGTTCTTTGTCATTGACTGGCATAGGGCACCACACCGATAGAGCAACCATCTTGGGTTTGCTTGGCAATAAGGCAGACACCATTAAGATCACCAGCGCTAATGAAGCGATGCGACGCGCTATCGACAGCGGTGAAATGCAATTGAGTGGGAGCCACGCGATTGGTTTTAACTATCAAACCGACATGCTCTTTCATGAAGACAATCTGCCTTTACATGAAAATGGCATGATGATTACCGCGTTCGATCAAACTGGGAAGGTAATTGTCGATGAAACCTACTACTCGATTGGTGGTGGTTTTATTGCAACCGCGGATGAGTTGCAAAACGGTACCAAAACTGAATCGGTAGAGGTGACTTATCCTTTTAAGAACGCCGATGAAATGCTGAAACAAGCTGAAGACAACGGCATGAGCCTAGGTGGAATGATTCTGAAAAATGAATCGGCCTTCCAAGATGCTGATACGATTGCAGAAAAGGTGGATCAGATTTGGCGCGTGATGTCGCGTTGTATGGAACGTGGCTTTGAGACGGAAGGTATTCTTGATGGCGGCTTGAACGTCACTCGCCGTGCGCCAAACCTATTGAAAAAGTTAGAAGCGAATGCTGCCGTTGAAAACGATCCAATGGAAATCATGGATTGGATTAACTTGTTTGCCTTTGCTGTCAGTGAAGAAAACGCGGCTGGTGGCCAAGTGGTGACGTCACCAACCAATGGTGCAGCGGGCGTTATTCCTGCCGTATTGATGTATTACCATCGCTTCATTAAAGAGTTGGATACCAAGCAGTTAAAAGATTTCTTAGCGGTATCAGGCGCGATTGGCATTTTGTACAAAACCAATGCTTCTATTTCTGGTGCGGAAGTCGGGTGCCAAGGTGAAGTAGGGGTGTCGTCTTCTATGGCGGCTGCGGGATTAACGGCACTACGCGGTGGCAGCAATGAGCAGATCTGTATTGCCGCAGAAATCGCGATGGAACACTCGTTGGGTATGACTTGTGACCCAATTGGCGGCTTGGTTCAAGTGCCGTGTATTGAGCGAAATGCGATGGGCGCGATGAAAGCCATCAACGCATCACGCATGGCTTTGAAGCGTAATAGTAAATCTTTGATCTCGTTAGATAAGGTTATTGCGACCATGTATCAAACGGGTAAAGACATGAACAAGAAATATCGTGAAACGTCACTCGGTGGTTTAGCCTTGATCCATTTGGCTCACCCTTGTGAATAGCTAAGCCAGTTAACCCAGTAAATAGTAACGTTAAGCCCAGAGCTTTAGACTTGAGAAATCTATCGCGGCTGGGCTTTTTGTTTTATGTGTTTTAGGGAGCTAATCTGAAAGCGGCAATCGATAGCTGTTTTTCAACTCTTTTACCGAGATGTTCGATTGAATCGCGCTCACGCCTTTCACTCTTCTGATCGAGCTAATACGCTCAAAGTACTCTTCCAAATCTTTCGCCAACACTTGCACCATGTAATCGGCGCCGCCTGCAATACAGTGACACATAGGAATCCAATCGGTTACTTCGACAAATTCTTCAAACGGTTCTGTGTTTTCTACTTCATGGTTGCCTAAAGTGACAAGAGTAAAACCAGCCACATGAAAGCCTAATTTTTTACGATTCAGCTTAGCGGCGTAACCATCGATGTAGCCAGTTTCTTCCATACGCTTCCAGCGGCGCCAACATGGAGTTTCACTGAGGTTCACTTTCTCTGCGAGCTTACTGTTGCTCATGCGTCCGTCTTGTTGGATATGTTCTAAGATGGCGATATCTGTGTCATCTAACACTTCTTTGGTGGATTCTTTCTGTTTCATGGTTTTTTTAGAAAAGTCTTGCTCAAATTTGCATTAATATTAGCCTATATAGCAATTTAATTCCTAGTCGAATCTGTAAACTCTCTCCCTATAAATCTTTACTTATCAGGAGTGAGAGGAAATGAGCTCTCAATTAATGCTGGCGTTCTTGCTATTTTCAACATCAATTGCAATTACACCTGGGGCAGGCAATATCGCATTACTTGGGATTTCAAGTCGTTATGGATTTGCTGCGACTTTACCTTTTATCTCTGGGAACGCTGTTGGCATCATCATCGTACTGGCGGGTTCTAGTGTCGGTTTGGTGAGCCTATTTACCCTTTACCCAGAGCTATACAACGTTTTGAAATACGCGGGTGCGGCTTATTTGCTGTTCATGGCGTGGTCGATTGCGAACATGCAAATCGAAGAAAGCACTACCGACAATCGTTCAGGTTTTATGTCTGGTGTGTTGGTGCAGGTGTTAAACCCTAAAGGTTGGATTGCGTCATTAACCGTGTTTTCACAGTTCATTACTCCGAATGCCGATTACTTGATTCAAGTCGTGACCATTATCGCGGGTATGGTGATTACCGGTGTACCGTGCATGTTGGTGTGGGCGTATTGCGGCACCATGCTTAAAAAGTTGCTGCAATCACCAAAACAGATGATGTTTGTGAACCGTTGCTTGGGTGGAAGCTTAGCGATGGTGGTTGCCTTCATGCTTTATCAACCGGCGTAAATTACAAAGAAAAACCACTCCTAAATCCATAGGAGTGGCGTCTAAATGTCGACTAAGTCGTTAACAGTAAAGAATTAAGTTAACAAATATTTAAGGAACTTGAGTTAAAAGCTTTAAGCTTTTCAGTTTAAAGCTTAAGCTGTTTCAGCCTCTTTAACTGGAGCTGAGTTACGGATTAGGTGGTCAAATGCACCTAAGCTTGCTTTTGCACCTTCACCCATCGCAATGATGATCTGTTTGTAAGGTACGGTTGTTACGTCACCCGCTGCGAATACACCTTTCATTGATGTTGCGCCATGAGCGTTAATTTCAATTTCACCGCGTGGTGACAGCTCAACTTTTGAACCCTTCAACCATTCGCTGTTTGGCATCAGACCGATTTGAACAAAGATACCCGCAAGTTCGATCTGTTTTAGTTCATCGGTGTTGCGGTCTTTGTATTCCAGACCGGTTACACGGTTGCCATCACCAATTACTTGCGTCGTTTGCGCCATCTTGATGATTTCGATGTTTGGTGCTGCGTTCGCTTTGTCGATAAGCACTTGGTCGGCACGCAGTGTGTCTGCAAATTCAAGTACGGTTACGTGTTCAACAATACCCGCTAAATCAATTGCCGCTTCGATACCTGAGTTACCACCACCGATAACCGCTGTTTTCTTACCTTTGAACAATGGACCATCACAGTGTGGGCAGTAAGCGACGCCTTTATTCCGGTACTCTTGCTCACCCGGAACGTTCATTTCACGCCAGCGAGCACCAGTACTTGTGATAACCGTGCGAGCTCGCAGTGTTGCGCCGCTCTCTAGCTCAACGTGGATGTAACCGTCTTCAGTGTCTTCTGCCGCGATGATGTTTGCAGCGCGCTGCTCCGTCATCACTTCAACACCGTACTCTTTTACGTGCTCTTCAAGGCTTGCCACTAATTTAGGGCCAGTTGTCGCTTTCACTGAGATAAAGTTCTCAATCGCCATAGTATCCATTACTTGACCACCGAATCGGTCAGCAACCACACCTGTGCGAATGCCTTTACGTGCTGCATAAATTGCCGCTGAAGAACCAGCAGGGCCACCGCCGACAACCAATACATCAAAGGGTGCTTGTTGGTTTAGGTTCGCTGCTTTCTTTTCTGCTGCGCCTGAATCAACCTTGTTCAGGATCTCTGCCAGTGACATACGACCTTGACCAAATAGCTCACCATTAACGAACACGCTTGGTACTGCCATGATGTCGCGAGACTTCACTTCGTCTTGGAATGCTGCGCCATCAATCATCGTTGTCTTAACCAGAGGATTAATCGCCGACATCATATTGAAGGCTTGAACCACTTCTGGACAGTTTTGGCATGAGAGTGAGATGAAAACCTCTACATTAAGCTCTTGATCGAGTTCTTTAATTTGTTCGATTACGTCAGCTTCAAGCTTGATAGGGTGACCACCACTATGAAGCAGTGCAAGTACCAGTGATGTGAACTCGTGACCCATTGGTAAACCCGCGAAACCGATCGCAGTGCCTTTCTCTTGGTTTACGACCTGCATGATAGGGCGGCGAGTACTAGCGTTATCATCTCGAATTATTTCAATTTTGTCGGTGAGAGATGCGATATCATTCGCCAGATCTTGAAGTTTGTTCGCGGTATCGCTGCTATCAAGGCTCAGTACTAACTGAACATTGGTTTTTAGGTTTTCTAGGTATGCTTTTAGCTGCTGCTTCATTGCTTGATCTAACATAATCGTGCCTGCTCTTAAATTCTGTGTCTTGGTATTGACCAATACCTTCTTGCTGAAAAAGGAAAATAAAAAGGGGGCGCAAGTCGGCAAATATTGTGTTGTTGATGGCTTGAAAGGGTGGCGCGCAACTGCCCTTTAGGAGGGAGGCCGAAGCGCGCCTGTAGAACCGTTTTATTTGTTCTTTCGTTTAGCTTGGCTTAGATTAAATTAAATCTTGCCTACTAGGTCTAGAGATGGCGCTAAAGTCTCTTCGCCTTCTTTCCATTTAGCTGGGCAAACTTCACCTGGGTTAGCGGCTACGTATTGTGCTGCTTTAACCTTGCGTAGTAGGTCTTCTGCGTCACGGCCGATGCCTTCAGCTGTGATTTCCATTGCTTGGATAACGCCTTCAGGGTCGATTAGGAACGTTGCACGGTCTGCAAGGCCTTGACCTTCACGCATAACGTTGAAGTTGTTTGTGATGTTGCCCGTTTGGTCACCTACCATGAAGTATTCGATAGTGCCGATTTTGTCAGAAGTATCGTGCCATGCTTTGTGAGAGAAGTGCGTGTCAGTTGATACTGAGTAAACTTCTACACCGCGAGATTGAAGCTCTGCGTATTTGTCTTGTAGGTCAACTAGCTCAGTTGGACATACAAATGTGAAGTCTGCTGGGTAGAAGAAGAATACAGCCCACTTGCCTTTAACGTCTTGCTCAGTGATTTCTACGAATTCGCCGTTTTTGAATGCTGTTGCGTTGAATGGTTTGATTTCTGTGTTGATCATGATTTGACTCTCTTTCTAATTTGTAGTGTTTAACGCTATCCCGCGTCGATGTAGATATATTGCATTGGCGCCGAAAATTAGTGAAATCGGACATTTCTATAGATTCAATAGGCAAATCCTATCTTTGATAGAAGAAGGCTATCGATAAAAGCTATCAAACTAGGGCTAGGTTCTATTTGGGTAGCTATGCTCTTTAGGTTGTTCTCTATTTAGGCTTACCTCTATTCACGTGAGCCTCTATGTATCTATGTATCTATGTAGGCAAGGGCAGGTGTAGCTTCTTTAAGGGAGCTGAGATCTCTGTAAATTTCAAGATAATAAAAAATTATCATTAATATAATTTATGATAATTTCATCTAATGATCACATCTCCATATACTCTCTCCATCGAAACGAAATACCGAAGCGAGTCTTCGAAAGCACAGAATTTAAAACGAATTTGGAGAAAGTTATGAAAATGAATCACGTAGGCATCATGGTTGGCGACATGGACAAAGCAGTCGAGTTTTATACGAAAGCTTTAGGTCTAAGAGTCGTAATGAACAACACTAAAGTAATGGAAGAGCGCGAATCAGCAATCGGCCGTATGTGTATTGCCGTATTTGGTGAAGGCTTCAAAGGCTTCAACATTGCACACCTAGTCACATCTGATGGTATTGGTGTTGAGCTGTTCGAAATGGTTGACCGTGAAGAGCGTCATAACGTTGATTTCTCTCGCCTAGGCATTTTCCACTTCTGTCTGCAGCTTCCAAAAGAGCAGTTTCATTCAGCGATTAAGCGTGTTGAAGAGTTTGGCGGTAAGGTTCGTATGGACATCATGCGTTACCACCCAGAAGACGAACTAAAACAAGCACAAATGGTTTACCTAGAAGACCCGTTTGGCAACCTATTCGAATTCTACTCGCACACATACGAAGACACGTACGCGACTGACTACGAGTAATCGCGTTACTACCTGTCATAAGGTTGAAAAACCGAAACTCTCCCTAAAGAGGATTGGTAGAGATACCAATCCTCTTTTGTGCAACTATTTTTTGGGAAAGTAGAGGGTACTTACATCGGCGTGGGTACAAATAATTTGGCCTTAAAATGTTCTCTTTTAGTGTTTATTCGTATGGATGGTCAATAAATAGATAACTTGAATGTGTTGTGAAAGTTGACGTTTTGAAGATAAAACCTTTCATGAATATGACTGAAGCTAGCATGCTTCATGAAAACATTGTCGAATCACACTGGTGATAGCCTTCGTTGAGAACTCACAATACTCAGCTCAATACTGCTAAATCGCACTACAATGAAAATAGATAATTACATGAAGAAGATCTACTCAAATAGTATGAAAAAACTAAACCTTGTCTTTGCCGCTTTTCTTATTACTTTGCTTGCCGGGTGCTCGTCTCATGCGGCTGTCGATACTTCAAAAACAAAGGGCTATGCCAAGTCACATGATCTTGTTGGTAAAGCTTCTTGGTATGGCGATAAATTCCATGGAAAACTCACAGCAAGTGGTGAGACGTATAATATGAATGCAAATACTGCAGCTCATAAAACCTTGCCCTTTGGGACTATCGTGAGAGTGACCAATACAGCCAATAACAAGTCTGTCGATGTAAAAATTAATGATCGGGGTCCCTATGTAAAAGGCCGAGTGATTGACCTTTCCCACAAAGCATTTTCCCAAATAGGTAACGTTAAGCAAGGAACGGTGCCTGTTAAAATTGAGGTTGTTGATGGCAGTAATACCTTTAGGTACAAACACTAATTACTTCCTAATCTCCTCCTTTAATCTACCTCTGAGATCTGTATCTCTTCACGCTTTTCGGTGCGCTTGTTAGCCTTATTTCTCGTAAACCACATCCCCACGTAATACCGTCATCAAAACCTGAGTCTTGGCTATTTGTCTTGCTGATACGGTGGTGATGTCTCTGTTTAGAATGGCAAAGTCAGCCGATTTACCAACCTTAATAGAGCCCGTAATGTCTTCAATTCCAAGGCTCTTGGCTGCATTGAGCGTGTAAGCGTCTATTGCGGTGTAAATATCGGTTAAGCCGGTTTTGCCCATGATTAAGCTGTTCGCGATGCCTGCTAAAGGATTGATATCGTGTACGTTCCAGTCACTGCTTAAGGTGATATTCGCGTCGGTCTTGAGTATCGCGTCGAGGTTCATCATAGCTTTAGCTCGGCGAGCACCAAGGAAAGCTTCGGCCCATTGGTGTTGATGCCTTGCAACGTAATCAGAGCCGACTTGGAAATCTGCGGTCACGTCTAATTGGTGAAAGCGTGGCACATCTTCATCATTGATTAATTCGACATGGGTTAGGGTGTAGGGTTTGGTTGAACCTTGTTTGCGAATGCTTTCTATCGCATCAAGCGATTCACGAACCGCTCCATCACCAATGGCATGAATGTGGGCGCTAAAACCTATTTTTTCGAGCGCAGTTAGCCACTCTTTCATTTGTTCCGGCGGAATATAGTTCAAGCCATTAGGAGACTGGGAAAGATAAGCATCTAAGTAGGGTGCGAGCGTTTTGGCGGTGCCGTTGATGAAGATGCCGTCGCTGTACATTTTCACCTGATCGACAAGCAACAGACGGCTTTTATCGTCGGAATACATCTTTTCAAAGACTTCTAATTGAGAAGGTATTGCCATTGATGGATACACCCAAGGTCGCAGCGACACGCGCGCCGTTAAGTCTTTATTTTGCTCGGCCTCTAGCCAAACGTCATACCAACCTCGTTTCCAATACATGCGACCGTCGCCAATGGTGGTGATGCCGTGGGCTGCCGCTTCCTCAAGCCCGAACATTAAGCCTTGGTAGCTTTGCTCAAATAGCTCGCTTTGGCTGTTCCACGCCATCTCCATGATTTGGTCGCCAGCGTTATCTAATAGAATGCCGTTAAGCCTTCCGTTATCAGGATTCTTTAAATAAGCGCCGCCTTGTGGATCTGAAGATTGTTGGCTGATTCGGGCTATTTTCAGTGCTTTCGAGTTGACCCACATCGAGTGTGAAGTCTGCTCCATGATCACCACCGGGCGATCTGGGAAGATACTGTCGATGATTTCAAGTGGCGTGTATTCGGAGTCGCTATCGAGCGTCGCTTCCAAAGAAAAACCATAACCCATTAGCCAACCTCTGCCATCGGTATCAGCATTGATTTTACAAGCTTCTAAGTAGGGGATTTGTTCTTCTAACGTCGCTTCAGAGTCGAGCTCACAATTTCCCCCCAGCTCTGAGGCGGCTTCAAACACATGGTTATGGTTGTCAATGAACCCAGGAAGGACAAAGGCATTGTCTAGATCAATGACATCAGTGCTTTGCCCTTGAAAAGTTTGCGCCTGCGATTGGTTACCGATGAAGATGATCTTGCCTTTGTGGGTAACGATCGAGTCCGACTCGCGATGTCCGTATATATCTGCATTGATAAAGATCTGATCAGCACTTTGGCTTTTAACGGCTGTTTGCTCATGAACAACGGTGTTGGTTTGTGCAAGAACCGGCGTTACGGCCGTTAAGCTTGCGAGTAATGCTATCCATGCAGTGTGTGGCAGAGTGAGCTTATTGTTCATTATTATGTATTCCATATTCCACTGTTTAGTAAGTATAGAAAGCGAGTGGCAAGTGTGAAACTCTACATGAATGACAAATTAAAACCGATATTAATCAATAAATTGTGGTTTGAATAAGCTTTTCATCACGACTCTTGTCTTAGGCTTTTACGCAGATCTTTTTTGTATTCGTCATAAGATTTATAGCCATAGAGTTTCCAAGTGTGATCACCCTTAATGTTGTGGTTGTAGGTGATCTCACCGATCCACTGCTGACGTGTGGCAAGAATCATATCGCGAATTTTTAATAATAAAGTGTCCATAGTTGCTCTCCTGGTTAAGTTCACTTGCAGTATATTTAGCGGTGACAACCGGATGAGTATTGTTAGTGCAATTTTCAATACTTTTCAGTCAAAACTCTCATTTAGATGGTTTGATACGTATACTTTCAATATTAAAAAGTCACTGAGCATTGCAATGAAGGGTTATTTGGAAAAAGTGCCACAACGAATTGGCACGTCATGGCGTTACAAGAGAATTATTGAGAACAGTAAAAGCTATGGTTGGCACCGACATGAAGAGTATGAGATAGCGATTCATCGTCACTTTTTTGGTCATAGCCTTGTTGGGCATCACCAAAGTAATGTGTTTCACAACCACATGATTTTGGTTGGTCCAGATCTACCTCATGCCATCTATTCGGACGAGAATCCTGATGACTCGCGAGTCTGTGAAACGCATGTTATTTGGTTTCGAAAAGACTGGATAGAACAATTAATAGCCTGCTGTCGGGAGCTAGAACCGCTGCGTACACTGCTGGAAGATTCAAAGAAAGGGCTACAGTTTTCGCCCGCTACCGCAGAAAAAGCAACAGAACTGTTGAATAAGGTGATGGTTCAGTCGCCACATCAACAACTTCTTACATTATTCGCTCTGTTTTCGTTATTACTTGATGATCAGGAGGTAGTTCAATTGATCAACCCTATGTTCAATTCAGGTGACGAAGATGAGGTCAGCGATAAGCTGGATAAGATTGAAGCTTTCTTGGTGAATAACTTTATTCGCGATATCTCGGTTAACGACTTAGCCAGTCACCTGTACATTAGTGAGAGTAGTGTTAGGCGGCTATTTCAAAAGCATTACAACGAGAGTTTTAGTCAACGGCTAAAGAAAATTAGGCTCAATGTGGCATGTGATTTATTGATTAACACCTCATTACCAGTGAGTTTGATTTTGGAGAAAGTAGGGTATGACAATCAAGCCAATTTCAATCGTCAGTTTAAATCGTATAAGCAGGTGACACCGACTCAATATCGAACAGCAATGAAACGTCATTGATTCATTCGCAGACTAAACGATTCACATAAGATTTGAATAAATTACAGTTAAGTGAACTATAAAAATGGATTTAACGTATTACCAAGGATGTAAGTTTATGTTTTCACGAGACTTACTCGCATTACTAATAAAAACAAGTCGAGGTTAGGATGAAAAAAATATTATTGCTGCTTAGCGTGATCTTATTGGGTGGTTGTGTGGGCATGCCCGAAACGGTAAAGCCTGTTCAACAGTTTGAGTTGGATAGATACTTGGGTAAATGGTACGAAGTGGCTCGTTTAGACCATTCGTTTGAGCGTGGCTTAGACAACATCAGTGCCGAATACAGCCTACGTGATGATGGTGGCGTGAAGGTAATTAACCGCGGCTATTCAGATGAAGATGGCGAGTGGAACGAGGCGGAAGGCAAAGCGTATTTTGTCGAGGGCAGCGATCAGGGTTATCTGAAGGTGTCGTTCTTCGGACCATTTTACGGCGCTTATGTGGTGTTTGAATTGGACCAAGAGAATTACCAATACGCGTTTGTTTCAGGACCAAATACCGATTACTTGTGGCTGCTTTCTAGAACCCCAGAAGTCTCGTCTGAGGTCATGGAGAGGTTCAAAGCGATGTCTAAAGAGCGTGGCTTTAACACTGACAAGCTGATTTTCGTGGAGCATAACAAGAGCCAGTAGATACGCCCATATATGATTGAGCAACGGCACCGATTATGACTTCGCATTTTGTCTCGGTTATGGTGTTGTTTCTCTGTCAAACTCTTCTCTATCCCGCCATTTTGTGTTGCTTTCACGTTTACAGCAACATTGGCTTTCCACAATTTTGTATTACTGAATATTCTAATATCTAACTGATGAATAGGTAGGGTGAATAAACAGCTCTGTTTATGAATACCTTGTAAATGGTATGTGATTTCAGAAATGTGATCTTAGTCATGTTTTCATTGATTCGCACTTTCTAATATGCCTCGATCTTACCTTGTGCTTTGGTGGGAGCTACTTGTTCATACATCTCTCTTTAAGCCCTTACCAGCATTGGCCTAATTCATGTGGCACGCAATTGTCGCGCGTCAGAATTGCGTTCTCTTTCTTATATTCTGCCGTCATTAATGAAAGGTTAGTTTCCAAGTTTGTTTGGTGAGCTTTCCATTTCAACTCTTCATAATGCGCCAAATGTAACAATACATTTCAAAGTGTAACAATTAAGTCATGTTTTTTGTGTGGTTTTAACCGTGCGGCAATGTTTCGGCTGCGCAGCACCGTCGTTTTAATTTGGCAGTTTAACTATTCAAAAACACGGCTACTTCAGTTCCGCATTTGAGATGCGTCGTTTCACATGCTCAACACATAAATATTCTAATGACCATGACAACCAGTACTCGGGCGTTCGTTCTGAGGCTGGATAACCATCGAGAAAGTTAATGGAAGCTTCAAGATATAAACGCATTTTATCGAGAGCAAATCTGTCGAGGATTGGTTTGGTGGGAACCGTCCTGATGCTCGAAGGATGTAACTCCGCATTGCTCGACCCAAAAGGTAGCGTTGGCGTTCAGGAAAAGGAGCTGATTATTACGGCTCTGTTGCTGATGCTGATTGTCGTCATCCCCGTGATCCTGATGACCATCTACTTTGCTTATAGATACCGTGAAAGCAACACCACAGAAGAGTATGCACCTGACTGGGCGCACTCAACCAAGATTGAAATAGTGGTATGGACGATTCCAATCATCATTATTGCGATTCTGGCCACCATCACTTGGCGAACAACACACGAACTAGAGCCTTCCAAGCCTCTGGAGAGTGACGTTAAGCCTATGGTGATCGAAGTGGTCTCTCTGGACTGGAAATGGCTGTTCATCTATCCGGAGCAAAACATTGCGACGGTTAACTATGTTGCGTTCCCGAAAGATGTACCGGTGACGTTTAAGCTAACTTCAGACAACATCATGAACGCGTTCTTTATCCCGCGTCTTGGTTCGCAGATTTACGCGATGCCGGGAATGGTGACCAAGCTGAACTTGATTGCTAACCATGAAGGTGACTTCAAAGGTTTTGCATCGAACTACAGTGGTAAAGGGTTCTCTCAAATGAAATTCACCGCATCAGCCATGCCTGATCAAGTGGCGTTTCTAAACTGGGTGGAAAAAGTAAAAGCTAGCCCAGACCGTATTGAAGATTGGGAGCAGTTCCGTTCATTGGCAGCGCCAAGTGTGGCTGAACCCGTGACTCTGTTCTCCAGTATCCCACCATTTTTATTCACCGATGTCGTGACCCAGCACCCTGGTTCAATGAACTGTTTGCCGGAAACCCAAGGATAATCGTCATGTTTGGAAGATTAACTCTAGACTCAATTCCCTACCACGAACCCATTATTTTGTTCACGTTAACCATGATCGCTTTAGTGGGTGGTTTAGTGGTGTATGCGGTAACCAAAGCCGGTAAGTGGCAATACCTTTGGAATGAATGGTTTACTTCTGTAGACCACAAAAAATTGGGCTTCATGTACATTGCTGTGGCAATGGTAATGTTAGTTCGTGGCTTTGCTGATGCGGTCATGATGCGTAGTCAGCAATTGCTTTCTGCGGCCGGCGAGACGGGCTATTTACCTCCGCATCACTACGACCAGATCTTCACGGCTCACGGTGTGATCATGATTTTCTTCGTAGCGATGCCTTTGGTTATCGGTTTGATGAACATCATCGTGCCGCTGCAAATCGGTGCTCGTGATGTTGCATTCCCTTATCTGAATAACCTGAGTTTCTGGCTGTTTGTGGTGGGTATCATCCTAACCAACATGTCACTGGGCTTGGGTGAATTTGGCCGTACGGGGTGGTTGGCATATCCGCCGTTGTCTGGCATTGAGGCAAGTCCGGGAGTCGGGGTCGATTATTGGATATGGGCACTGCAAATATCCGGTGTGGGTACCACGTTAACGGGTGTGAACTTCTTTGCGACTATTTTGCGCATGCGTACTCCGTCTATGCCAATGATGAAGATGCCTGTATTCACGTGGGCATCTCTGTGTGCCAACATCCTTATCATCATCTCTTTCCCAATCCTAACGGTCACCATCGCGTTACTGACGTTGGATAGATACATCGGCACGCATTTTTTCACCAACGACCTTGGTGGCAACGTGATGATGTATGTGAACCTGATTTGGGCATGGGGACACCCTGAGGTGTACATCCTAATCTTGCCTATCTTCGGTGTGTTCTCTGAAGTGACTGCAACCTTCTCTCGCAAAAAATTGTTTGGTTATACCTCACTGGTATGGGCAACGGTGGCTATCACTATTTTAGCGTTTGTGGTTTGGCTGCATCACTTCTTCACCATGGGGTCTGGCGCCAATGTGAATGCCTTCTTCGGCATCGCGACCATGATTATCTCTATCCCGACTGGGGTTAAGATCTTCAACTGGCTATTCACCATGTACAAAGGTCGTATCCGCTTCACCACGCCAATGATGTGGACAGTGGGCTTCCTAATCACCTTTACCGTGGGTGGTATGACGGGCGTATTGATGGCGGTTCCGGGTGCGGATTTCATTCTGCATAACTCGGTATTCCTGATTGCGCACTTCCATAATGTAATCATCGGTGGTGTTGTCTTCGGCTGTTTTGCTGCGATTGGCTACTGGTTCCCGAAAGCGACCGGTTTCACTCTGAACGAGCTTTGGGGCAAACGCGCATTCTACTGCTGGATCATCGGTTTCTTAATGGCGTTCTTGCCGCTTTACGCACTCGGCTTTATGGGCATGACGCGTCGTTTGAGCCAAGACATCAACCCTGAGTTCTTACCACTACTGGCGGTTGCGGCTGCAGGTACGGGCGTGATTGCGATAGGTGTGGTGTGTCAGTTTGTTCAGATTTACGTGAGTGTTCGTGACCGCGACCAAAACCGAGATCTAACCGGTGACCCGTGGGGCGGACGTACCTTCGAATGGGCAACATCGTCACCACCACCGTTCTACAACTTTGCAAAACTGCCTAAGGGCGATGAGATCGATTCGTTCTGGTATCAAAAGCAAAGTGGCGAGTTTGACCCAACTCAGGAAGAAGAATACGAACGTATTCACATGCCGAAGAACACACCGACAGGCATTTATGTGTCTGCATGGGCGTTGGCATTTGGCTTCGCAATGATTTGGTACATCTGGTGGCTAGCGGCTGCAAGCTTAGTGGGCATCGTGGTGACGTGTATTCAACACAGCTACAACGACGATGTGGACTACTACGTGGAAGTTGAAGAGATCAAAGCGATTGAAGCGGCTCGACGTGCACAGCTTGAAGAAGCAAAGAAACAGTCAGTGAAAGGCGACCATTCTGGTCGTGGTAACAGCGCTGATAGTGGTAATAACGACAATAAAGATGATTTGGAGACGACGTATGCAAGCTAATACTCCGTCACACACTTATGATCTTGCACACTCGCATGATCATCACCACGAAGCTGCGGGCAATAAGTTGTTTGGCTTCTGGGTTTACTTGATGAGTGACTGTGTCCTGTTTGCCACGCTTTTCGCGACTTATGCCGTGCTTGAGAGTGGATCTATCGCAGGTCCGACAGGCAAAGACATCTTTGAACTGCCGTTCGTGTTTGTCGAAACCATGATGCTGCTGTTCAGTAGTATTACATTCGGTTTTGGCATGATTGCAATGAAGCGCAAAGACGTGACCGGACTGAAGCGCTGGATCAAAGTGACTTTCGTATTGGGTTTCGCCTTCATCTGTATGGAAGTGTATGAGTTCCATCACTTGATTGCAGAAGGCTATGGCCCTCAAGAGAGTGCGTTCCTTTCAGCATTCTTTACCTTGGTAGGCACACACGGTTTGCATGTAACGTTTGGTCTGATCTGGATGGCGGTGGCGTATCACCAACTTTCAACCAAAGGCTTGAACGACAACATGTCGATGCGTTTCCAGTGCTTAAGCTTGTTTTGGCACTTCCTTGATATCGTTTGGATTTGTGTATTTACCATCGTGTACTTAATGGGGGTGATGTAATGGAACAGCATCTAGACAGCGGTGCAACGGATTATGTGAAAGGCTTTATTGCGTCACTAGTTCTCACCATGATTCCGTTCTACATTGTGTGGTCGCATGCGCTTCCAAGCACGGAAACTTACGTGATCTTGTTCGGTTGTGCGCTGGTACAAATCTTTGTGCACTTTAAGTACTTCTTGCACATGGAAGCGAAATCTTCCGATGGACGTTGGAACTTGGTGTCACTGATGTTTACCGCCATTGTTGTATTGATTCTTATCGCTGGCTCGGTATGGATTATCTACAACATGAACGTCAACATGAAGTTGTAGGCTAGGGCATGCTGAAAAGATATCTGTCTATCACCAAACCGGGCATCATTTTCGGCAACCTGATTTCTGTTGCGGCGGGTTTCTTCCTCGCCGCAAAAACAGAACCCGCCAGTGCGATGTTGTTACTAACAACATTAGCGGGCGTGGGACTGGTGATTGCATCAGGTTGTGTTGTGAACAACATCTTTGACCGAGATATCGACCAGAAGATGAAGCGCACACAAAATCGAGAATTGGTTCAGGGCAACATCAATACAGACGTAGCGTTCGTCTATGCCTTGGTTTTATTGCTAGCCGGCACAGCGCTGCTGTTTCAGTTCGCTAACCCGATCTCTGCGGTCATGGTGCTGCTTGGCTATGTGTTTTACGTCTTTTTCTACACCATGTGGTACAAGCGTACATCGGTTTACGGCACTTTAGTGGGTAGTATTTCGGGAGCAGTGCCGCCATTGGTGGGCTATTTGGCGGTGACTAATTACATCAGCCTTGAAGCGGTGTTGTTGTTCGTGATGTTCTGCTTATGGCAAATGCCACACTCGTATGCGATTGCGATGTTCCGCCTTCAAGATTACCGAGATGCAGGTATTCCTGTGTTACCGGTGAAAGAGGGCGTCGACAAAGCACATCAGCACATGAAAGCGTATGTGGTTGCTTTTGGTGCGGTTGCACTGGCGTTGTTCTTACTCGGAGAAACGGGTTACGAATACCTAGCGGTGTCGGCAGCGGTTTGCTTTATGTGGACTAAAGTGACATTCCGAAAAGTCGATTGCCTAAACTACATTCAGTGGTCAAAGACTGTTTTCAAGGTCTCTCTGCTAGTTGTGATGAGCATCAGTGGCGTACTCGGGATAGAATTGATTCCGTTGCCTTTTTTGTAACTTCAATAGAGATATAGCCCAAAGGACTTGGTATATTGAGTAATGGATAGTATCTTGATCCTGTTGAATTTTTATAAAAGCAACCTTGCAGAGTAAGGTTGCTTTTTTGTTATCGGACGATTGAAAATGATGAACGTGAAATCGATGCGTGGAGAACTTTACCTCCTATTTGCCACCCTGCTAGCTGGGGTAGGGTGGATCGCATCTAAGTTGGTGGTATTGGAAATGCCGGGGCCAGTGTTCATCGGTGTGCGATTTTTTGTTGCAAGCCTTATTTTATTGCCATTCTGTATTCATCATATTCGCAAGCTCTCGCTTAAGCAGATCTTGTCCCTTTGTGGGGTGGGGTTGTTGCTGTCGGCCTCATTGCAAGTCTGGGTATTTGCGGTTTCGGTAACCGAAAGCTTGTCTGAAGGGGCCTTTATCATGAGCTTAGCCATGATCATTGCGCCGTTTGTTTCTTGGATTCTGTTTCGAGTTAAGCCTAATCGTGCGTTTTGGATGTCTTTCCCAATTGCGATCATCGGTATGTTATTACTGACCTTAGGCAATGGCTGGAATGTTGAACAGAGTCAGATCTATTTCTTATTGGCGTCGATGCTGCTCTCTGTGCATTTCGTAATGAACAAGCGTGTGATTACTAATATCAAACCTATCGCTTCAATATGCGTGCAGCTGTTTGTTGTGGGTGTTAGTGGCTTGGCATTTTCGGCAATGACGACTCAACCTGATTTTGAAATAACTCGTTCGTTGATCTTCTGGTTCATTGTGTCTGCGGTGGTCGCAACCTCCATTCGCTATTTGTTGCAAACCGTCGGTCAACACTCCGTGAATATGGAAGTGGCTGCATTAATTATGATTCTAGAGCCTGTATGGACACTATTACTGAGTGTTGGCGTGCTAGGAGAAAGTGTTGAAACGCAGAAGCTGCTTGGTGGTACGGTGATTATTGCTTCACTGTTTTGTTATATCAAATGGTCGAGACGAAAATAAAAGCCTGCGCGAATTAGGGCTGTGACAGGCTCAGTTCTATATTAGTGTTGGTCTCGCTTCGTCTTTATGTTTCCTTGACAACTATTCGTTGATGCTGACTTTAGTGATCACGATATCTTCGCAAGGCACATCTTCATGTCCCCAACGCATGGTCGTTGGGGCGGCAGCGATTTTGCTGACTACATCCATGCCCGCAGATACTTTACCAAACACAGCATAGCCCCAGCCTGCATTTGTGGTAGAGGTGTGGTCTAAAAAGTCATTGTTATCAAGGTTGATAAAGAATTGTGCTGTCGCAGAATGTGGTGCGTCTGTGCGAGCCATCGCCACAGAGCCAATGACATTCTTCAAGCCACGGTTTGCTTCGTTTACGATGGGTGCGCGAGTTGGTTTTTCTGTCATGTCGATAGTGTGTCCACCTCCTTGAATCATGAAACCTTCAATAACACGGTGAAATGTGGTGCCTTCGTAGAAACCATCTTGGCAGTATTTAAGGAAGTTTTTAGAGCTGACAGGTGCTTTCTCAAGGTTGAGTTCAATTTCGATATCGCCAAAGTTGGTGCTCAGAATGATCATAAAAGTGCCCAATATTTGTGTCTTACAGAGTAGTGAATGTTTCAATAGGGTGCAGTATATGAAAAATCACGGCAGATGCCAGTGGTGGATTCCACGCTAGGTTTATATTTCTTTAGGCCGCTTACTTATCGATCATTAATAAACTCACTGCAGTTATTACTATACGCTCGAATCGCTTTGCAATGCGCTATGAGTGACATAGAATCGAAAACGTAGTAAATTTTATTGATATCTACGGAAGAGAATTAACAGTCAATGAGTAGTATTTTAGAGTGTATTCGTACTGTTGGACGAGGGGAAAGGGGGCGTAAGCCTTTATCGTTCGAACAAGCCTATCGCATCATGGATGAGTATTTAAGCGGAAAGGTCGGTGATGACCAAATGGCTATGCTATTGATGTTAATTCGTGTACAAAATGAAACCAACGAAGAGATAGCTGGCTTTGTAAAAGCATTCCAATCACGTGTGCCTGACTTGGGCGCTGATATTGATTGGCCTTGCTACGCCGGTAAGCGGAACGATACGGCGAGTGGTAAACCGTGGAACTTACTTGCTGCGAAGATATTGGCAGATAATGGCTACAAAGTCTTGATGCATGGTTATATGGATAAGCCAAGCGGTCGCACACACGTTGAGACTTATTTAGATCTCGTTGGTGTTCGTAGAGCGGCCGATCCACAAGACGCGAAACAGATCCTAGAAGTTGATGGCATTGCATATCTACCTCTAGTGAATTTTGCTCCAGAAGCTCAAACTATGATTGGTTGGAAGCACCGTTATGGATTGAGGACGCCAATCAACACTGTAGTTAGAGCATTAAACCCAGGTGGTGGCCGTTTAGGGTTACGTGGCAGTTTCCACCCTGGCTTTCCTCAGTTGCACGCTGAAGTTGAGCATGTCATTGGCAATAAATCCCACTCGGTAATTTCATTTAAAGGCATGAATGGCGAGTCGGAATATAATCCTAAGGTTAGCCAAACGGTTTGGATGAGCTCACCTGAAAAGGTGGAGTCTTTCTATTGGGAAGGAACCATGAACGCAGAACTGCCTCTGCCTTCCGAATGTGTCTTGGGTACTCCGGAAGATGAGATAGAGCTAATGGCGAATAGTGTGGTTGACAGTATGACGGCTATTTTATTTGCAGAAACACATGACAAAGCTGAAGCCTATGCAAAAGCATTGCATCTTTGGGAAGCTTATTGTGAAAGTTAGCGGCAAACTAACGACATAAAATGAGAGAAGGTCAGCCGTCGTTGCTGGCCTTTTTTGTGCTTGTTTTTTTGTGACTCATTTTTTAGCACAGGTATTTCGGTAAATGATTAAGTTACAAAGGTTATTTAACTCGCATCAGTCGATGCATCTTGTCTTCAAACTTAATCTCAATCACTTGCGAGACTTTCATCTTATCTACACGATCAAGCATTTTTCCTTGATAGTCACGCTTTTTCATCCACTCTAATGGTTCTTTAAAGCCATCTTCGTTAATCACAAACGATTGGTCGGTAATGGAGCCTTCAAAGATATGCACAACCCAAATACGCGATTGGAAGTCTAATAATTCATTGAAGTAGGCTTTTAGCCTTGATAAATACTTAGATAGAGGAGTCTGAGAAGAGGTTGATAAAGGCATAGTAGACCGTATTTGAGAAATGAAAGTAGTAAGAGCAAAGTTCACACAACCAGCGCTCCAGTGAACGAAGTGTATCGATTTAAGCCTCCACCATTGTCAAATAGTTACCCGCTTAAAAACTCGCTACAAAATACGATATCGATACATTAATAACAATGCTGGTTAGCTTTGTTCGAGACAATATGTGTATGAATCCGCTATTTAATGAACAGACTGAGGGTGATTTCTTGTGCTCTAATGTTTCTTTTTTGTGATGTTAAAACACGCTCAAGCCTTTTGCGACCTCGCATTTTTGTCTTAGTAGGTTTTACCTATCAATAAAATTGTTGAAATCCATTTAGTAAAATCAAGATTTTAGACAACAATTAACTTAACAAGACGGAAAAGACATGAAGAAAAGTATTTAGGGAGAACATAATGCATTCAATAAAAGTGAAAGATTACATGACGAAGCAGGTTGTGACATTCACTCCTGATATGCCTTTAAGTCTAGCGTTAGATAAAGTGATGCGAAGTCCTCATATGGGCGGACCTGTAATTGACGATAACGAGCAAGTTATCGGTTTCCTCTCGGAACAAGATTTATTAGATAAACTGGTCAAGGTTAGCTACTTCTGCCAAGACACACACATCGTGCGCGATTGCATGTACCAAGAGGTGTTATCGGTATCGCCTGAATTGTCCATTATTGAATTGGCAGACATGATGCAGGTTGGCAAGCCTAAAGCTTACCCAGTGATTGATAATAAAAAACTGGTGGGCATGATAACAAGATCGGATGTTTTAAAAGCAATAGGCAAGAATTTAAATGAATGCTTCAAACATCAGGTGTAGTCGTGTAATACGAACGATTATATTTTCCAATATTCTAGGTTAAAAAAAAGGCGCTTTGGCGCCTTTTTTATTGGTAAAGCTGTTCTTTTTAGAGCTTTTCTTTGTCGATCGTTAGCTTGTAGTATTTCAGCTTTTGGAGGTTTCATGTCAAATCAAACGGCAAAGTTTGTGGAAGGTTCAACGATGCGCCATATATTGATGATGTCGGGAGCCGGCTCTGTTGGTTTGATGGCGTTATTTGTTGTCGATTTACTCGATATGTTGTTCATCAGTATGTTAGGACAGGTTGAATTGGCTGCGGCAGTTGGCTTTGCAGGGACACTCACTTTTTTCGCCACTTCAGTTTCGATTGGTACTTCAATTGCCATGGGTGCCCTGGTATCAAAAGCGATAGGCTCCAAAGGCAGAGACCAAGCTCGAAACCTTAGTGCTAGTATTATGTTGACTGCGTTTGTCATTAGTTCGACGGTGGCTACGGTTATGTTCGTTTATATCCCAGAGTTGCTGACTGCCATTGGCGCCAAAGGCGTTGCGGCAGAACGGGCTCAAGCTTACCTACAGATTTTATTGCCAAGTGGGCCATTTCTAGCACTGGCGATGGCGGCAGGTGCTGGTTTAAGAGCGGCAGGTGATGCAAAGCGTTCGATGTGGGCGACTTTGTCAGGCGGGATCGTGAACGCGATCTTAGACCCTCTATTTATCTTTGGTTTTGGCTGGAACATAGAAGGGGCAGCAATTGCTTCTGTCATTGCACGTTTTTCGGTTCTTTTCTTTTCGCTTTATCCTCTTATTCGTAGTCATCAGTTGGTTGCTCTACCTTCTTTAGGGCAGTGGCGTATTAATATTCGCCCTATTTTGACAATCGTAATTCCAGCCATTATTGCTAATACAGCAACGCCGATCGGTAATGCGATCGTGACAACTGGTATCGCACAATATGGTGAGGATTTCGTTGCTGGTTTTGCGGTCATTGGTCGTTTAACGCCTGTTTGTTTTGCCGCTATTTTTGCATTATCCGGTGCCGTGGGACCAATCATTGGCCAGAACTTCGGGGCTGAAAGAATGGACCGAGTTAAAGAAACATTGAATAACTCTTTGTTAGTGGCAACGATTTACACCATTGCTGTTTGTATTGTGTTGTATTTAGCTCAGGGCTACGTGATTCAAGGCTTTTGCCTTCAGGGAGACGCGGCCATTATTGTTGCTGCTTTCTGTACTTATGTTGCCTTTACTTTTACCTTTAATGGCGCGTTATTTGTAGCGAATACTTCTTTTAATAACCTAGGTAAGCCACTTTACTCAACGGCGCTTAACTTAGGTAAAGCGACATTAGGTACTCTGCCATTCGTGTACTTGGGTTCACAATGGTATGGCGCGTTAGGCGTGTTGTATGGACAGGCATTAGGTAATATTTTGTTTGGATTGTTGGGGATATTGGTTCTTCGTCATCATATTGCTGAGCTTATGCAAGGACCTGAAGTGGATCATGGTGAAGAGGATGTATCGATAGTCAGTTTGAATACCCCGCCATTTTGTTCGCACGATGCTGTTCTGATCGATGATGTGTCGGCGAATCGGGAAGAATGTAAAAAATTCAAATCATGATAACACCGACGTTCTAATATAAGGTTCATCGGTTTGTAAATTTCTTCTTGACCTTGGAGCTACCTCTAAGGTTTATACTTTTGGTGAACTTAGGGTTCAGTTGTTATCAGTCAGCAACTGCCTCAAGGCTTTTTGAGTATTAAGGAGATACAATATGTGCGCAAAACATGCAGTGTGCCGCTCAACAAAAGTGGACGTTCAACCTCAAGCGGCAGGAGCAAGTTGCTCTAGCCCTAAAATTTCAAGCATTACCGTAGCAGGTACTTCATCTGTATGTTGTAGTTCTGATGCTGCGTCTTCGTCGTCTGGAGATGATTGTTGCGGATCGGATAGTGGAGAAGAAGACAGTCACTCCTCAACCTTATCTCTTGATGCCAAATTCTCCAAAAGTTGGCTGGTGGCCGGAATGGACTGTCCAGCTTGTGCAAGAAAAATAGAGAACGCGATCAGTAACATTGACGGTGTGATTCAAGCGAAGGTTCTTTTTGCTACCGAAAAGTTGGTTGTGAAATTCGAAAAAGAAAGTCTCGTCGACACCATTGAACAAGTCTCTATCAAAACTGGCTTCCCACTAACCGAAGTGGGGGCGAAGAGAGAAAAACAACAACCAGAGACGTTTTGGCAAGCTCATATCCAACCTAATTTACAAATCATAGCGATTGCAGCCTCAATGCTGATCGCTGCTCTTCTGAGAAACTCGTTCCCTCAATTCAGCGAAGGCTTATTTATCGCAACCTGTTTACTTGGCTTATATCCAGTAGCGAAAAAGGCGGTTCAATTAGCGCGATCTGGGACACCTTTCGCGATAGAAACTTTAATGAGTGTAGCTGCTCTTGGTGCTCTATATCTTGGTGAAACCATTGAAGCAGCCATGGTATTACTGTTGTTCTTGATTGGTGAGCGTTTGGAGGCTTTTGCTTCATCAAGAGCAAGAAGTGGTGTGCAAGCCCTAATGGCACTGGTGCCAGAGAATGCGACTAAAATTATCAACGGCGAACGGACTGAAGTTGCAGTTAGTGAGCTGGTACCTGGTGATGTTATCGAAGTTTCTGCAGGATCTCGTTTACCCTCTGATGGTCAACTGATTACATATTCCGCGAGTTTTGATGAAAGTGCATTGACTGGCGAATCTGTCCCTGTTGAACATATCGAAGGCAGCAGCATCATGGCTGGCGCTGTTGTTGTGGATAAAGTCGTTCTTATCACTATCACATCAAAGCAGGGTGAGAATGCGATCGACCGTATTCTTCATTTGATTGAAGAGGCGGAATCTCGTAAAGCACCACTGGAACGCTTCCTTGATAAGTTCAGCCGTTGGTACACGCCATTAATGATGTTGGTTGCCTTGTTGGTGATCATCACGCCTCCACTGTTGTTCGCTCAACCTTGGGAAACCTGGGTGTATCGTGGCTTAGCCTTGTTGTTGATTGCTTGCCCTTGTGCCCTGGTTATCTCAACGCCGGCTGCCATTACTTCTGGTTTGGCTGCTGCGGCAAAACGTGGTGCGCTAATTAAAGGCGGCGCGGCACTAGAACAACTTGGCAAAATTCAAACGATTGCCTTCGATAAGACGGGTACATTGACGGAGGGGAAACCTCAGGTTACCGATATTCAGCCTCTATCGGGTTGGCAGCAAGACGTAATGTTACGCGTAGTGGGTGCTATTGAAGTCGGTTCTACTCATCCATTGGCGCAGTCGCTGGTGGCGAAAGTAAAAGAGCTGAAGATAGACATCCCAGAATCACACAATAAGAAGGCGCTGATTGGTAGTGGTGTTGAAGGTGATGTCGATGGCATTAAATACCAAGTGTTGGCTCCTTCTAAAGTCAGTTTCGATCTTGATACTGATGTTGTGTCTCAGGTAGAAGCTCTAGAAGGCGAGGGTAAGACGGTTGTTATTGCTCTAGAGCTTAAGCATCAAGAAGAATCAACAGATCAAGTGACACCTATTGGATTGATTGCGTGGCAAGATACGTTACGCAGTGACGCTAAGGTTGCGATTGAACGACTTAACGACTTGGGTATTCAATCTATCATGCTGACGGGTGACAACCCACGCAGTGCGGCTGCTATAAGTAGCAAGATTGGTATGCAATACAAGGCGAGCTTACTTCCAAGTGACAAGGTGTCTTATGTTGAAGAGCTTTCTCAACAATCGCATGTTGCGATGGTCGGGGATGGTATTAATGATGCGCCAGCGATGAAAACCGCTAATGTGGGTATCGCGATGGGCGGGGGGACTGATGTGGCCTTGGAAACGGCGGATTCAGCACTGACTCATAACCGCTTAACGGAACTGCCGGCGATGATTGAGCTATCGCAAGCAACCATGAACAATATTCGTCAAAACGTAGCACTCGCGCTTGGCTTAAAAGCCGTATTCTTGGTGACCAGTTTGCTTGGGATTACTGGTTTATGGGTTGCGGTGTTGGCTGATACTGGCGCGACCGCTCTAGTTACACTGAATGCTCTACGTCTACTTCGATTTAAATCTAAAGCGGATTAAGTTCGGATCGCTTATATAGAACATTCTTAATCTGAGAAGCGTCTTTAGCGATAGTACGTTATTCGCGATAATGCGTTAAAGGCGCTCTTGTCTCATTAATATGCAACAAAGACTTATGTATTGCTTGCTTTTTGTGATGCAAATCGGTTTTTCGTGAAACATTGAACTTTGTTGCGATCATTGATGTGATGGGGGTCACTTCATTTTGTAGTAAGCTTGGTTAGAGTGTGTGCGTACCCCACGAATTTACTATGAGCTTAAATAAGGGTAAAAAGCCCAATAAGCCAAAAGGAGCGAATTATGTCTCAAGCTGTTTTCCACTTAGGTGTTACTGAAGCAGATCTTAACGGTGCTACTCTTGCGATCATCCCTGGTGATCCTGCTCGTGTTCAAAAAATTGCAGAAGAGATGGAAAATCCAGTCTTTCTTGCTAGCCACCGTGAATACACACTTTATCGTGCAGAGCTAGACGGCAAGTCAGTTGTGGTGTGCTCAACAGGTATTGGTGGCCCATCTACTTCTATCGCCGTTGAAGAGCTTGCTCAACTTGGTGTTCGCACCTTCCTACGTGTTGGTACTACGGGTGCTATCCAACCACACGTAAAAGTGGGAGATATGATTGTTTCAACTGGTTCTGTTCGTCTAGACGGTGCTAGCTTGCACTTTGCACCGATGGAGTTCCCAGCGGTTGCTGACTTTGACGTTGCAACGGCGATGAAAGCGGCAGTTGAAGAATCAGGTGCAGACGTTCACATGGGCGTAACCGCTTCAAGTGATACTTTCTACCCAGGTCAAGAGCGTTACGATACATTCTCTGGTCGCGTTGTTAAGCGTTTCCAAGGTTCTATGCAAGAATGGCAAGACATGGGTGTTCTAAACTTTGAAATGGAATCAGCCACACTACTAACAATGTGTGCAAGTTCTGGTTTGAAGGCGGGTTGTGTTGCTGGTGTCATCATCAACCGTACTCAAAAAGAAACGCCTGATCACGACACTCTAAAAGTGACTGAAGCACGCTCAATCAAAGTCGTCGTAGAAGCTGCCCGTAAAATGCTTTAAGCGTTACTTTATGCTTTAGTTTTAGATGAGCTAAAGCATCAGAAAGATTTTGAAAATGGCCGAATCGGAAGATGCGGCCATTTTTTATTAAGATAAATAAAAGTAAACGAGCACAAAAAAGGCGAATGACTAATTAAGCCGTTCGCCTTTTTCTTTACTTATTAATGAACGAGTTGCTCAGTTTTCTTGGGATTAGCACTCTAAATCTTCGTTACCACCAGCCGCTGTAAACCATGCTTTTAGGTGTGTTTTGAGATCTTTCAATTCTTCAGGGCCAATCAATGCTAATCCAAGGTCTTCAGCACGAGTGATATCATTATGACGGAGAGGACGGAAGCTCACCAACATTGCACGTGCTTGCAGGCCACCCAATAAATCTCTTAGCGATTCCAGTTTATATAAGGTGTCATCACCATCATCGCGCATGCCTTTGGTCTTACATTCGATTATGTGCAGTTTATTGTTCACCACTGACGCAACATCAAGCTCGTTTCGAACCTCACGTTCACCGAGTTGACGGTATACTTGAACATTCAACGAACGGTCTTGTATTGTCGGCATGTCATCTTGGATTTGTTTCACGGTACTGTGAACCAGAGTTTCCAACCATTCACCGTTTGAGAAGCGACGCGCATCTTCATTGGCAAAGGTCAAAATACCATTATCGTAAGTCGCAATCTTAGCTTCAACCAGATCGTTCAACAGCATGTTCAGTTCACGGTAGCCTTGTTGTTTCTCAGACAGTCCAACATCAAGCTTCTGTTCTTTACGGCAGGTCGTTGCTAGATAGTTTAATGTCGCAAGGCCAGGGCCTAATTCTAGTGCATTGCTTGCCCAGCGCTCACCCAGTTCATAAAGTTTTTGATCAAGCTGAGGAGACAGTTTTACGTCGCTGAATTCACCACGAGCACCAAATACCGTCAGGTAGTCATCGATAGTAATACGGTCTTGGACTTGTGTATCTTCTTTGCCGTTTGGGTAGAGCCAGCACAGTTTGTCGCTGTTTGGTTCAACTACAAAAATGGGCCAGTGGTAAGTACGGAATACTTCGTACACAGAAAGTAGGCGGTGACGAAGGCCACAACTTGCGTTGAGCTTCACTTCTTGGCCGCGTGCTTTGAGATCTTTAGCAAGGGTCTGGATAGATTCTTTAATGACGGATGTATTTACGATGGTTGGAATTTCGAAAAACTCGCTCGTAATGTCGCGCTTATGCAAAACGCTGTCTAAACGTTTGTACATACTGACTTGATTCTTGTCGCCGATAAACACGATGTGAGTGCTGACCGTTCGGTTATCAAGTAATGGGGTGAGCAAGCGAATGGGGTCTTGATCGATAATGCCAACATGAACAGCCATATAAATTCCTTAATAGCGGCTCGCTCATAAAGGTGAAAGAAAAAAACGGGAAGCAGCAAGCCTTAATAATCATATAATGACAAAGCTCATAAAAAACAAGGGCAACCCTTGATAAAAGTTGCCCTAGCTCAATTAGTTACCACTATTGGGTAAGAAGTCTCAACAACCTCACTAAATATCTATCGATTCTTCATTTATCTATAGTTTGAATTGATGTACTAAATCACCTTGCTGATTCGCCAGAATTGTTAGGTTTTGGCTTGCTTCTGCAATTGAAGACATCGCTTGGTAACTCTTATCTGCGATGTGGTTGATGTCTTCGATGTTGCGTGCAATATCACTAGAAGTTTTACTCTGCTCAGCGGCTGCTTGAGAGATGTGTGTGCTCATATGGCTGATTTCCATTATTAATGCTTGAATCTCTTCCATCGCACTATTGGCACTTGAAGCTTGTTCAACCGACATGTCCATATCATTCATGCAGCTTTCAATTACGTTGCTAGCCGCTTTCGAACTTGATTGCAGGTTACTGATCATGGTTTCAATTTCAGACGTTGATTGCGTGGTCTTTTGCGCTAGCACTCGTACTTCATCGGCAACGACTGCAAAACCGCGACCTTGTTCACCAGCACGCGCTGCTTCGATTGCCGCATTAAGTGCAAGTAGGTTGGTCTGTTCAGCAATACCACGAATAACGTCAAGGATTGAACCAATCTGACTACTCATCTGTTGTAGCTCGCCCACAGCACCCACAGACTCAGTAAGGCGAACCTCAAGCTGATTAATGGTGCTGATGTTGGTGTTCATGATCTGACGACCAGATTCAGAAGCTGATTCTACTTGTTGAACCATGGCGAGTGAGCTTTGCGCGCTGTTCGCCACTTCTTGTACAGAATGAGACATCTCGGTCATTGCGATCGCAACGGCCGCGGTTTGCTCACGTTGGCTGTTCAATTGAGCCTGTGTTTCTGTAGAGGTTTTTTGGTTAACGCTTGCTGTCTTGGTTAGGTCATCTGAAGCGTCATTCAGCTTCACAAGGATGTTGTGCAGGTTGTCCGCCAAGGTATTGATGTGACGGCTCACGCGGCTGAATTCGTTGTCGTAGCGAATATCGATACGCTGAGTCATATCGCCTTCAGTTAGGCCTTCTAATGTCCCTAGAATACGAGTTAGTGGCTCTCTTACACTGTGTGCAATGTGGTAACCGATAGCAGCAGCGAATACCGTTACAACAATACCAATTGCAATCGCGTTAAATAGGCCTTTGTCGTAGATGCTGCTTGCGTCGGCCAATGAAGCGTTAAGTTGCTCTTCTGCAGTTACGTTGAATGAATCTAATACCGCCATCGCTTGGTCTACTTCAACCGCTAGGTTTGCGATGTTGACGTACAGTGCTTGTTTCGCTTGTAGATAGTTGTTGTGTTTGTCTAACACGCCGCCTTTTTGGCCGACGTCCTTAGTGAATTTCTGAACCGATTCATCGAAGACATTTTTAAGCGCAGGCAGTTGTGTCGCCAAACCACGGTATGCGTAGTTTAGGTGCGTCACTGCTTTCTTGTTTTGGTTAACGGCTTTCTGTACGAAGGCAACATCAGAGCTTGCTAGTGCATCTGAAGTGATTACCTCTGCGTCTTGCAGTTTGATGAAGTAGCTCTTTGCCATCACTTTTACAGAGATACTTTTTTGGTCAGCAACGTACTCTTTCATGCCAACCGTTAATTCTGAATGCAGGCGTTGGAAGTCACGAGAGGCTTTTTGTACTTGTTCTTGTGCTTCAAACATCGCGACGTAGTTGTTCATCGCTTCGTCAGCTTCGGCGAAGTAGCGTTCTTCCATTGATCTTAATTGCGCGATACGTTCAACAAGTGAAGCATTGTTTTGGCTCGCCGCTTCTAAACTACCGAGAACTTCTGAAAACGAGTTTTGTGATGCAGCAAATTCTGTACGCATTGCAGACATGCGTTCAGCGTTTTGTGTGGTTAAGAAATCTTTGAATGACTTATCAGCAGAAAGCAATTGAACACTCGTTTGATTTGAAAGCGCGACAAGTGGTAATGAGGTTTCTGAGACACTCTCAAAATTGCTGTGTATCTGATTCATGCTGTTCATCATGATGGTTATCGTGACTGCGAACATGATGATGATCAGTGCGAAACCAGCGTACATACGCTTGATCACAGATCCCTTCATGGCTTTCTCCCTAAATAAAAATGCAGACCTAATGTCAGGTCAAAGTAAAACTAACAAAATTATCAGCATTCTATTGAGCTCGGCTTACGCATTTTATGACGCACACGTCAAAAATAGCGCTCAGTTATAACCAACATGCCATTCTTGAGAGCTAAGGCTCGTTTTCTTTGATTTGAACGGTGTTTTTTATTATGCTTTAAAGCAGGTTTATTGTGGTTTGATGCGGCATAGCGCATACTCAAAGCATTAAAAAATAAATGTTTTATCGGAGAGAAACATGGCTGAAGAAACCATTTTTACTAAGATCATCAACAAAGAAATCCCAGCAGATCTACTATACCAAGACGATTTAGTAACCGCATTTCGCGATATTAACCCTCGTGCGCCAAGCCATATCCTAATTATCCCAAACAAGCTGATTCCGACAACCAACGATGTTGAAGTCGAAGATGAAGCGATGATGGGGCGCATGTTTACTGTTGCTCGCAAGTTAGCAAAAGAAGAAGGCATCGCAGAAGATGGCTATCGTCTTATCGTGAACTGTAACTCTCACGGTGGCCAAGAGGTTTATCATATTCACATGCACTTGGTTGGTGGCCGTCCGCTTGGTCCGTTGCTTATGAGCTAACCAAAACAAGTTGATGAGTTGGTTAAAAAGCTAATGAGCTAACGAAAACTCGCCAATTAGTTGATTCACATAAACAGCTAGTTGGAAAATTTGTAGTTTGTATGCCAACTTTAAGTTCTATCTGTTGTCTGAATGTCGGCATCGCCTAGGCAGAGGCTATATCAGTAGGGTTTCAACTGGCTTGAGATCCTTTTTACAACACGTTTCGTTTTGATAATGAGACAACTAAAGTTGGCATTTGAAACATGCACGGAGACGATAAGTGAAGCAACAGTTTAGATTCGCTTCCATTGCCCTGTTATCGGCGTTGACCGCGGGATGTGCAAGTATGTCTGCAGGCAGCCTGTTCAGTCATTACAGCGCACAAAACAAAGCTATCTATCAAGCGGTGAAGTCTGGAGATTATTCAGAGGCTCAGCAAGATCTACCAGATTACGCGGCAGGCGACATCCTTGATAACTTTGAAAGAGGCAGAATTAATCTGCTGGATCAAAAATACCCTGAGAGTAAGGCTTCGTTTGAAGTGGCTGATCAGGCGGTGACTGAGCAGCAACGCAAAGCCGTGATCTCAATCTCAGACAGTGCAACCAGTGTGGGTGCGTTGGCTGTGAATGACAATATTACCGAGTATGTTCCAGCTGATTATGAGTTGGGCTTTCTTCATCTGTACCTCGGTTTAAATTACCTCAAGAAAAACGATTTAGAAGGTGCGGTGATCGAAATGCGTCGCGCCAACCAAGTTCAAGAACAAGCGAAGAAGCAACGCGAGGCTGAGTTAGAAAAAGCAGCCAGCGATGCGAAGAAGCAAGGCTTGTCTGCCAATGTGGGTAGCATACTTGCCAATTACCCTGATGCGGGTAAGAAGCTGCAGTCAGTACAGAATGCGTATCTGATGTTCTTGTCTGGTCTGCTTTATGAAGCTTCAAATAATTTAAACAGCGCCTACGTTGACTATCGTCGTGCTTTGGCTGTGATGCCAGATAACCAAGAAATCATCGATAGAACCATGGCAACAGCCGCTCGTTTAGGGATGCGACAAGATTTAGCAACATTAGAAAAACGCTATAAGCAATCTTCTAAACTTAGTGCAGGTGAAGGGCGAGTGATTGTTCTTCAAGAGCAGAGCGCTGTGCAAGCTATGGACAGTTGGCGACTAGATTTACCTGTTTATGACAGTCGCGATCAGGGGGCAATATACTCTCTTGCGCTGCCATATTACCCAAGTCAAAACGTAGAGCGTTTTTCTGCCTTGCGAATCAACGGTCAGCCGTTACAAGAACACTTGATCACTGACGTAAACGCGATGGCGCAGAACGATTTATCGGAACGTATGACGAGCATTGTTATTCGCCAAGCGCTACGTGTCGTCGCGAAAGATCGCATTCGTAAAGAAGCAACCAAAGGCGATGATGTCGGTAATATTCTGTTCAACGTGTGGAACACACTGACAGAGCAACCAGACACTCGCAGTTGGCAATCGTTACCAGCTGAGATTAAGAGCAGCACGTTTGTAGCAAGTAGCGGTCAATATACGTTAGAAGCGGGCGTGAAAACGTATGACTTTGATATTCGAGAAGGGCAGACCACCGTGGTTTGGATTTCTCGACAAGGAAACAACGCAACAATGTGGCATAAACAGCTAGGGAGGCTGTAATGAAAAAGTGGTTAGTGAGCTTAGCAGCGGTTATAGCTCTAGCTGGTTGTGCTGATAATACAGCTGGCGTAAGGGTTGATAGCCTGACTCAGAACGTATTCTTTGGTGACAAGGTATTGGGCAGCCGTTTAATGGTTGAAGATATTCGCACCGACCAAATTGATGGTCATACACGAGGAATCGTTCGTTTAAACAGCAACTATAAAGGCGATCAACATATCCTCTATCGTTTCTATTGGTACGACGATGCAGGGCTTGAGGTCAACCTAAAACAAGGCCCTTGGAAGCAAGCGATTGTTCGTGGCTTTGAAAGTATTTCGTTGTCAGAAGTATCGGTAAACCCGAAGGCAACTCAGTTCCGAGTTCAGTTCCGAGAGCAGTAACTCATCAGAACAAAGTTAAAATAAACAGGGATCAAAAAAGAAGAACTATTGATTCGCTAATACAAGAATTTAAGAGTGAGGGTCACCCCACTCAGTGATAAGTTAAGGAAATAACATGAAAAAGAGTGTCATTGCGTTACTAGGTTTAGCGGTTATTTTAGGTGGTTGTTCAAACAAGGTAAGCTACGGTGATGCACAAGCAGTAGAAACCACGACAATCGATTTCGGTTCAACTGACCTTCAAACGATTGCGGGTGAAATGGTCGATAGCATGATGGCTTCTGGTTCTGTGGCTTACATCACTCGTGAGCAGCGTCCAATCGTGTTTGTAGAGCGAATCAAGAACAAAACCAGTGAGCACATCGATACAGAGTCAATTACTGACACTATCAGTACTAAGATGTTGAACTCTGGCAAGTTTCGCTTCGTTGATATGGACCGTGTAGAGTCTGTTCGTGACCAATTGAATTTCCAAAATAATGATGAGTTGGTAAACCAAAGCTCAGCAATCCAGTTTGGTAAAATGGTCGGTGCGCAATATATGTTGTACGGCAACCTATCAAGCATTGTAAAGAAAGACGGTAGCGATGGAGATGTTTACTACAAAATGACGATGCGTCTAATGGATCTTGAGTCTGGTTTGATTGAATGGGCAGATGAGACTGAAATCCGGAAGCAACAATCTAAGAGCCTACTGGGTCTTTAATTTCGCTTACTTGTTAACTCAACGCAGCCAGTATTGACAGTGTTTAGCTTGGCCATACGCCAATGCAACAGATCAAATGCTGTTTTATGAAGAGACACTGGCTTTTGGTCAGTGTCTTTTTTGTAAGAACTGAAGACGTTTATAGGGAATAAACAATGGCAATTTTTTCTTGGTCTGAGGCTAAGCTTCTTGATACCAGTCTGAGTTCGCTTGATGGTTACTTTTCTGACCCACCAATCAGGGCGCAGACCTTAACAGGCGGTTTGACTAATCGATGTTGGAAATTGGTTTCCGCAGACGAGAAAGCGTATGTTTGGCGCCCGATTACGCCGATCACTAAAGCTTTTTTTATCTCTCGTCATGAAGAGTACCAAGTATTGTCTACCATAGAACGTCTTGGTATTGGCCCAAGCCCAATACTGGTTAATCAGCACGGGTTACTAGTCGAGTGGGTAGCAGGTGATACGTTATATGAGGGGCTAGACCTATATCACCTCTTAAAAACACTCACATCGGTGCATTTAGTTAACACCAAGCGACTACCACTCCAACCGTTTAGCTTCACCGCACGAGTTGACCATTACTGGCTTCAACTTGATGATGCACACAAGAACGAAACCTATACTACTATTTATCAAGAATGGCGATCAGCTCCGAACATCTCAAGTGTTGGTTTATCTCTGTGTCATTTTGATTTGGGTGGTTATAACCTCGTGAAGAGTCGCGACGGAATCAAAATCATTGATTGGGAATACGCATCGTTGGCAGACCCAAGACTAGACTTGGCTTTAACCATCTCTGTTGCCGGTGCGCCTATCGCTGAAGCCGTTCATCAGTATTGTCAGCTGCGAGACATCCATGATGTGCAGACTTGGGTGGACGGGGTAGATCAATGGTTACCACGCTGTCGAATGATGGCAATGCTATGGTATTTATTGGCACATCAGTTATGGGGAGACGGTAGTTACGTAGAGGAAGCGGAAGATCTTAGCCGCACTTTCTGTAATTAGGATCACGTTTAGGAAGTGAAAAAAATCTAATTTTATTTCTCTTTACTTTAAAACCTTACTTTTCATGTTAGATTAATCTAAGCGTACCAGTATTCAATAAGGGAGGTACAAATGATTATTTACCTGCATGGCTTCGACTCTACGAGTCCCGGCAATCACGAAAAGATATTGCAGCTGCAATTCATTGATGATGATGTTCGTTTTATTAACTACAGTACTTTGCATCCCAAACACGATATGCAACATTTACTTAAAGAAGTGCATAAAGTGATAGAGCAATCCGATGATCCACATCCAATCATTTGTGGCGTGGGTTTAGGGGGTTTTTGGTCTGAGCGTATTGGTTTTTTGTGTGGGATTAAGCAGGTATTGTTCAACCCTAATTTGGAACCTGAGAACAACATGGTTGGCCGAATAGATCGCCCTGAAGAGTACGAAGATATCGCAACTAAGTGTGTTGCTCAGTATCGCATGAAGAATAAAGGACGTTGTTTAGTTATACTTTCTCGTGCTGATGAAATTCATGATAATACAAAGACTGCAGCTGCGCTTGAAGACTACTACGATGTTATTTGGGATGAGAAAGAGAGCCATAAGTTCAAAAAAATTTCTCAGCACCTTCAGACAATAAGTGCTTTCAAAAACGCTTAATCACTCTATTCTATTTTCTAAAAAAGCAGTACTTAATCGAGTGCTGCTTTTTTACATCTAAACTAAGAGGGACTCTTTTTTCTAGATGTTGATGTATGTTTGATTATGAGCTGTTCAAACGTTAGCTCATTCGTTGCGAATCCTCATTAAGGTTAAGGATTATTGTTGCGGTCATCTTTTTGCTATATATAATGTTCACAAGAAAAATATTTTGACAAATATCAAAAAAAATTGAGAGCGAGTGAAAAACTTGCCCATTATTTGTGTTCTTCCTCGAAGGTCGACACCTTTTAGTTTTACCCACGTGAGCAGAATAACAGAAAAGCATTTGTTATTTGAAACCCCTCTAACTACTCGTGAGCTGTTGTCAGCCATTATCACAGTTATCAAATAAGCCGTAACCTTTGAAGGTAGGCTGAGTAGATATATAGAATTTATCGGTTGGAGTAATCGAGCCGAACCCCATTTATTCATTTTGTAGAGGATTGTCATTGTGACAAAAATTATCGTAGTAGGCGGTGGTGCTGGTGGTTTAGAGCTAGCAACGAAACTCGGTCGTACCTTAGGTCGTAAAAAACGTGCTCAGATTACCTTGGTAGACCGCAAAGCAAGTCACCTATGGAAGCCATTACTTCATGAAGTAGCAACTGGATCGTTAGATGAAGGTGTTGATGCATTGAGTTACCGCGCGCATGCAAAAAACCACTACTTTGACTTCCAAATGGGCAGCCTGAACGACATCGACCGTGAGCGTAAAGTCATTGCTCTAAGCGAGTTTAAAGATGATCACGGTGAACTGCTTATGCCAAGCCGTGAGCTCGAATACGATATCCTGGTGATGGCGCTAGGTTCCACGTCAAATGATTTCAATACTCCAGGTGTTCGTGACAACTGTATTTTCCTTGATAGCCCAGAGCAAGCACACCGTTTCCGTACAGAGATGAACAATCAGTTCTTGAAGCTTCACGCTAAAAACGGTCAAGGGACCGTCGATATTGCGATTGTTGGTGCTGGTGCGACAGGCGTAGAGCTTTCTGCAGAGCTACACAATGCGGTTAAAGAGCTTCGTACTTACGGCTTTGGCGACCTAGACTCAAGTAAGCTGAACGTGAATCTTATTGAAGCGGGTGAGCGTATTCTCCCTGCTCTTCCTCCTCGTATTTCAAGTGCTGCACACTCTGAGCTAACGAAGCTTGGTGTAAACGTTCGTACTAATACTATGGTGACGCAAGCGGATGCTGATGGCCTAACAACCAAAGATGGTGACAAGATCCCAGCGCAAATAATGGTTTGGGCTGCAGGTATCAAAGCACCAGATTTCATGAAAGATATCGGTGGTCTTGAGACGAACCGTATCAACCAGTTGGTTGTGAAAAACACGCTGCAAACAACACTGGATGATAACATCTTTGCTATCGGTGACTTGGCACAATGTACACAAGCCGATGGTTCATTCGTTCCACCACGTGCACAAGCAGCCCACCAAATGGCAAGTTGTGCATTCAGCAATATTATTGCCAAACTAAACGGTCGTGACCTGAAAGATTACATCTACAAAGATAAAGGATCGCTTGTTTCATTAAGCCGTTTCTCTACGGTAGGTAGCTTGATGGGTAACCTAACCAAAGGCTCTATGATGGTTGAAGGTCGTATTGCTCGTATAGTTTATATATCTTTGTACCGTATGCATCAAATGGCGCTTCATGGATTAATCAAAACATCGTTGATGATGTTAGTTGGCCGTATTAACCGTGTACTTCGTCCAAACTTAAAGCTTCACTAATCGGTTACGCTTTTTTAAAGAGTGGTGTACACAAATAATCAAAAAGAGCTCTTTGGAGCTCTTTTTGTTTGTGTTGATTCATTGCTATCTCTGCATACCCCACTCTAACAACGGTTAAGAGGTTGGAGGTAACACGGAATAAACAACGCCATCTTTCGGCTTTCCATTAAATATAAAGCGATTCTTGGCGATGGTTTCTCGTTCAGCGCCACATTTCTCAATCAACCTTTGACTTGGTAGGTTCTCGGTGTCGCAGACAATCTCCAAACGCGTTAACTTGAGTTGCGCGAAACAAAATTCAAATAGTGCGAGCATCGCTTCTTTAGCGATCCCTTTCCTTTGAAAGTCATCACCCACCCAATAACCTAAACTCGCCATATTAAAGGTGTGATAAAGTTCATTGATCGCAACCATACCGACTAACTTATCGCTTCTTCGCTCAAAGATACCAAAGCCAAATGCGTCTGCTTTGACCCAATTTAAGCGAGTTGCCAGAATGAACTTCTCGGCTTCGACGATTGAAAACTCATTGTGGCACCAGTCTACCCATGGAAGCAAGCTAGGGGAGGATTTTACCAGCTGAGAAAATTCTTGAGCATCTGAGGCTTCAATGATTTTGAGGTTAAGGTGCTGTGTATTAATCTGAAAATCAGGGCTCATAAGAAGTACCGAAGAATGTGTAAATGTTAGGTAAGAATAGTAAGTACGTGTGAATATGTTGCTGTACTTAATAAAACGCCCTCGCAATGGAGGGCGTATAGAATCAATATACCTTAAGTTATTTATACATCGACTTATTGTGCTACACGTCGAACTTGAATCACCATTCCAAGAAGTGGGTGGTCAAGGTAGTGAGTTTCGGTACTGCGCATACGACGTTTTTGGTCCATGCGGTAGCTCTTAAGGAACTCTTCCACTTCAACGGTCGGAGATACCTCTGTGAGGTTACCAACTTGAACATTGCTCTCTGCCCCACTCACTGGTGAATCTAGCTCGATTTGTTGTTCTTGTAGAGTCACTTCACGAACGCTTGGTGCTTTTAAATCTAACGTTGTTTCAGCGTATAAATAGTGCTGCACGTAGATTTGTAGCTTACCGTCTAATTCATAAAGCGGCTTATCAATAGTCTCTTCTTGAAAGCCATCCGGGTTTGATGCAGTCACAGCGCCTTTCTCAGAACCGTCGGCATTGAACTGCTTAGAGAAGTCTCTACCAGCTTGAATGTGGAAGACAGGAGCATAGCTTTTACCTTGGTCACCTTGACGCCAAGCGGTATGCATCAAAACTTCAAAGCCGGTATGATTGCTCAGTCTATTTTTCTGAGGCGCTAACTTATATTCCGAGTAAGGGAGCATCTGCACGCCTTTCCTGGAGCGATATTGGGTATCTTGAAATGAACCAACGCGCTCAAGTGAAATCTCAGGCTGAGTGTTCGGCCAAGACTCGTTGACTTTTTCCGCATCAACAGCGCGCTTGAAAATGATCACTTCTATATCAAATTGTCTCTGCGCCAAACTTGGCAGTGAGACGAACAATAGTAGCAGTGGGATCAGTCTTTTCATTTTTACTCCGTCTCCCAGCCGCTGTTACGGCTGGATAATTTATATGTGCAGTGGATTGGGCTTTATGCCGAAGGCAGTAAGTTCTGTCTGAATTCGCCCAATAAATCACTAACAAATTGAATTCGTTTCCGTCTGTCGACCAATGGTATCGTAAATTTGAACTTTGTTGGTCCTTCCATTGAAAACTTTTGCGGTTGGGATTGCAATAGTTTAACAAGGTAGGCCGGGTTTATGTCAGCATCCGGGTAGAATTCTAAGAATCCGCCCTTATCATGAGCTTCAATTTTCTTCGCCTTAATAGACGCGGCCGCTAACTTAAGTTCAGATACGGACAACAAGTTCTTGGTGGCATCAGGAAGGCTACCAAAACGGTCGATTAGCTCAACTTTCAGCTCTGCTAGCTCATCAGTATCACTGACGCTCGCAATACGCTTGTAGGTCGATAATCGAGTATTGATGTCTGGAATATAGTCGTCGGGCAATAGTGCAGGCAGACGCATTTCAATTTCCGTCTGTTCTCGCAACAGGTCATCAAGTGAAGGCTCTCGGCCTTCTTTCAGTGCTTCAACGGCTTGTTCAAGCATTTCCATATAAAGTGTAAAACCAACGGATTGTATTTGGCCACTTTGATCATCGCCTAACAGTTCACCTGCACCACGAATCTCTAAGTCATGAGTCGCGAGAGTGAATCCAGCCCCTAAATCTTCTAAAGAAGCAATGGCGTCTAATCGCTTGATGGCATCTTTTGTCATTGCTTTCGGATGTGGCGTTAGTAAGTAAGCATAAGCTTGGTGGTGAGAACGACCCACACGACCACGCAATTGATGCAGCTGTGCCAAACCAAGGTGGTCTGCTCTATCCATCAATATGGTATTTGCTGTCGGAACATCAATACCTGTTTCGATAATGGTCGTACACACCAGAAGATTGAAGCGCTGATGGTAAAAGTCATTCATGATGCGCTCTAGTTCGCGTTCTCGCATCTGGCCATGAGCCACGGTGACTCTCGCTTCTGGAATCAGTTTTTGCAGTGACTCAGCCGTCTTTTCAATCGTGTCGACTTGGTTATGCAGGAAGTAAACTTGACCACCACGCATGATTTCACGAAGTACCGCTTCTCTTACGACGGCACCATCACTCTCGCGGACGAAGGTTTTTATCGCCAAGCGTCGTGCTGGTGGTGTGGCGATGATTGACAAGTCACGCATACCGCTCATTGCCATGTTCAAGGTTCTTGGAATTGGCGTTGCAGTGAGTGTTAGGATGTCAACATCGGCACGCATCGCTTTCACTTTCTCTTTCTGACGTACACCAAAGCGGTGTTCTTCATCGACAACCAGTAAGCCAAGGTCTTTGAATTTAATATCGCTAGAAAGTAACTTGTGAGTGCCAACCAAGATATCAACCTTACCGTCGGCGACATCCTGCATGATCAATTTCTGTTCTTTAGCAGACTTAAATCGAGACAGTACTTCGACACGTATCGGTTGGTTTGCGAAACGGTCGCGGAAGTTTTCAAAGTGTTGCTGAGCAAGTAGTGTAGTCGGTACCAATACAGCGACTTGCTTACTGTTATCGGTACATACGAACGCTGCACGCATTGCGACTTCCGTTTTACCAAAGCCAACATCACCACACACCAAACGGTCCATGGCTTTTGCTTGGCACATGTCAGACATAACGGCATTGATGGCCATCGCTTGGTCATCGGTTTCTTCAAATGGGAATCCAGATTTGAAGGTCGCGTACTGACCGCGGTCTAATACAAATTTGTAGCCAGGTTTGAGCTCTCTCTTGGCGTAAACATCAAGTAGTTCTGCTGCAACGTCACGGACTTTCTCCGCCGCGCGCTTACGAGCTTTCTGCCACGCTTCACCACCGAGTTTGTGCAGTGGTGCTGAGTCTTCAGCACCGCCTGAATAACGGCCAATCAAGTTCAGAGACGCAACAGGCACATATAACTTGGCATCGTTTTGATATTCAAGTGTCACGTATTCAGTTTTCATGCCGCCGGCTTCGAGTGTTTGCAGGCCGATGTAGCGACCAATGCCGTGGTCAATGTGAACAACAGGCTGACCCGGTTTAAGTTCCGCTAAGTGACGGATTACGGTGTCGCTGTTTACGCTTTTCTGATCTTTCTTACGACGCTGTACAACACGATCGCCGAGTAAGTCGCTTTCACAGACAATGGCGATGTTTTGCTCTTCGTGGATAAAGCCATGCTCAGCAGAACCGAGGATCAGGCTGAACTTATCTTTACCTTTAATCGCCGCGTCGAGGTTTTCAACTTCGCTTGGACGAACTTTGATGCCGCGGAGCAATTCACTAAGTGCTTCACGGCGACCTTCAGATTCAACCGAAAAGACCACTTTGCCGTCGAAGACTTCAGTGAACTTTCTTAGGTTTGCGAGTGGCTCTTTATTCTGATGTTGTACACTGAGGTCTGGAAGAGACACAACTGGAAGGTTGATACGTCCGGCTTTCTCTTCGATTGAATCTAAGCTCAGGTTGACTTGTGGTTTCTGTTTGAAGTGTGCGAACAGTTCATCTTTCTTCAACCAAAGCTGTTCTGGTGTCAGTAATGGTCGAAGTGGATCAACACCGCGTTGCTCGTATCGGTGAGCAACATCTGTGAGGAAAGTGTCGACAGCTGCTTCTACGTCACCAAGTACCAAGAGTTGCGCTTCATCGGCAACATAGTCGAACAAGGTTTCGGTGTGGTCGAAGAAAAGCGGTTGCCAATATTCAATACCAGCAGGCCATGTGCCTTTAGATACCTGCATATAAACAGATTCCGGTTCACGGCGCGCATCAAATTGTTGGCGCCAACGAATGCGGAAATCTTCAATCGCCGTTTCCGAAGTTGGAAACTCATGAGCAGGTAACAGGCGAATCTCAGAGATATCTTCGATAGAGCGCTGATTTTCAGGATCGAAAGTACGGATGGTGTCGATCTCGTCATCAAAGAAGTCGATACGGTACGGATCTTTACTGCCCATAGGGAACAGATCGAGAATAGAGCCACGGCTTGCGTATTCACCCGGACCAAATACTTGATCAACGTAACGATAGCCAGATTTTTCAAGCTGAAGGCGCAGTTTCTCTAAAGAGTAAAGATCGCCTGTTTTGACCATTAGGGTGTGTTGCAGCAAGAAGTCTCGCGGTGATTGACGTTGCAATAGCGTGCTGATCGGTACTATCGTAATACCATCTTTTAGCGTCGGTAAAGCATAAAGGCGTGCGATACGATCTGAAATGATCTCTTGGTGCGGTGAGAAGCTGTCGTAAGGCAGTGTTTCCCAATCAGGAAATAGTGCGACTTCATGCGCTGTAAATTGTTCTATTTCAGACTGTAGCTTAAGTGCGACTTGTGGGTCTGGTACTGCAAGTACAGTATGGCTGTTGTGTTGCTCTGCGAGTTTAGCTATGGCTAGAGCGAGAGAGGAACCGACTAGGTTACCGATGTGCTTCTTGTCACCGGCTCCTTTGAGTGTAGGTAGTGTAAAAATAGATTGTTTGGTCATGTTAATTTACTTGTTATCTCGTTCTAGAGAGCGTTGACGTAAGAGCTTCTGTTGTTGATGAAGTGCAGCCTTGATCAGTAAGTCTTGGTCAGTATCGCGAAGATGAGCATATTTAAATTTTATTTCGAAGCCTAAATCTTTAGGTTCGCTAGCGAAGACTTCCGCGTAGCAATAAATAGCGGCGGCAGGGTGTTCGATAAATAGCTTAGCTTTAACTAAGCGACCTGTTTCGATATCTGTTTTGGAAAAACAAGAGAACTGACTCGCACCAAAAGAGTAGGTGTGTGTACGAAATTTCTCATCATCTTGTTGTGATAGCATAAAGCTCAACAAGAGGTTTAATTTAGAGTTTTGTGCATCCAATAAACTGGTGACATTCTTCAAGTCGCTGTTTTTCAGTTCAGCGCGAGCACTGTCGGCTAACAGGTCCAATTGGCTAAATTCACTCGCCACAACAAAAGGGGCAGGGATCTCGGATTCGAACTGAATTTGAGAGGGTAAAGTGAAGTTACTTTCCATTGGTTCTATATTCGCGGTAAGGCTGTGGTGAACGGTGAAAAACTCTTGTTCTGTCATGCGTTAGTTCCTTGAAGTGATCTATTGATTATCGCTATGTGGCCGCAGTAATCAAGGTCAGTTAATTGAAAGTCTTAAATAGTTGTTTGAAATATCACTATTTGACAAGGTTCTGTTTTTCAAGCCTAACTAATTGAGTTAATTCACTCTATATTTTCAATTACCCCCTACACAGTAACTGCAATACCCGTTACATTAACCCGCATCCCTTTTTGATGGTTCAAAGTATGTTTCATCCTATTTCAATGTTTGTTGGCCTGCGTTATTTGAAAGGCCGTTCAGGTGATCGCTTTAGCCGTTTTGTTTCTTATATGTCGACGGCGGGTATTACCATTGGTGTGCTGTCTTTGATTACTGTTTTATCGGTAATGAATGGATTCGAAGCGCAGTTAAAAGACCGAATTCTTGGCGTGCTCCCTCAAGCCGTCGTTTATGAGCAAGGAGGCACAACGTTACTTGCTGCTCAAGCCCCTAGCTTTGCAGAGCAAATGTCGCTCAATGGTCACGTTGAACCGATTGTTCGTAGTGAAGCAGTGATACAAAGCCCTGCTCAGTTATCTGCGGGTCTGTTAATCGGCATTGAACCTAATTCAGATGACCCTCTTCAGAATCACTTGATTGCCGGTAGATTGTCTTCACTCCAAGCTGGGCAGTATCAGTTATTCCTTGGTCATACTTTGGCGAGAAACTTAAAAGTCTCGATGGGCGACAAAGTTCGCTTAATGGTCACGAGTGCTAGTCAATACACGCCGTTAGGGCGTATTCCAAGCCAACGAAATTTTACCGTAGCCGGTATTTTCAATACAGGTTCAGATATTGACGCTCAATTAATGGTTACCCACATTCAAGATGCAGGTCGTTTGATGCGTTATAAGTCTGACACCATTTCAGGCTGGCGACTGTTTTTTGAAGACCCGTTTGAAGTGGCAGAGTTATCAAACCAACCGTTACCGGAAGGCTGGTTGTGGAGTGACTGGCGTGACCAACGTGGCGAGCTATTCCAAGCCGTGCGAATGGAAAAAAATATGATGGGCTTGATGCTCGGGCTGATCATTGGTGTTGCCGCATTTAATATTATCTCTGCGTTGATTATGGTGGTGATGGAGAAGCAATCTGAAGTTGCCATTCTTAAGACCCAAGGAATGACCGACGGTCAAGTGATGGGGACATTCATGGTTCAAGGTGCAAGTAGTGGGGTGATTGGTGCGTTATCGGGGGGCGTGTTAGGTGTTGTATTAGCAATGAACCTCAATACTATTTTAAAAGCGCTCGGTGTCGCTCTGTTCTCATTTGGTGGCCAGCTGCCAGTCATGATTGATCCAATTCAAATCGCCGTTGTTGTGGTTTTGGCTATTGCACTTAGCCTGATTGCCACTGTATTCCCTTCTTATCGTGCATCGTCTGTGAAACCTGCTGAGGCCCTTCGTTATGAGTAATTTTCTTCAATGTAATGATATCCGTAAAACGTACCGTGAAGGCTCGTTAGATACTGAGGTGCTCAAGGGAGTCAGCTTTGAAATCGAAAAGGGTGAGCTAGTAGCAATCATCGGTACCTCTGGGTCAGGTAAAAGTACCTTACTGCATATCTTAGGCGCATTAGACGATGCTTCAGCTGGCAGTGTGAGCTTTCTAGGCCAGGACTTGTCGTCTCTGAGTTCGAATAAGCAAGCCAAACTTCGTAATCAGCATCTTGGTTTTGTCTATCAGTTCCATCATCTTCTATCTGATTTTTCAGCGTTAGAAAACGTAGCAATGCCGTTGTTGATTGGTGGTGAAAAGCCCGCTAAAGCAAAGCAAGAAGCGCAACGTCTGTTGGATAAAGTTGGATTGAGTCATCGTGTTGATCACCGACCTTCAGAGCTTTCTGGTGGTGAGAGACAACGAGTGGCGATTGCTCGTGCATTGGTGAATAAGCCTGCGTTAGTCTTGGCAGATGAACCAACCGGTAACCTTGACCATAACACCGCACTTTCTATTTACGACTTAATGCGTGAACTCAACCGCGAGTACGACACGGCCTTTTTGGTAGTAACTCATGATGGTGAACTTGCAGGTAAGATGGATCGCCAGCTTCACATGCAAGATGGTTTATTGGTCAACGTAGAAAAAGAGGAGAGCTAAGTGTTTTCTTCTTTATCTCTATTGATAGGTGGCCGATTTAGCCGAGCGAAACAACGAGACAAAATGGTGTCGTTCATCTCTTTGTCTTCGACGATTGGTATTGCCGTTGGTGTGGCGGTGATCATTATCGGTTTGTCTGCAATGAATGGCTTTGAGCGAGAGCTTGAGTCGCGTGTACTTTCCGTTATTCCACATGGTGAATTCGAGGGTGTAAATGAACCAGTGACTCGCTGGGAGCACGTGATTGAGCAGTCGGTGAAAAATGATAAAGTTGTAGCTGCAGCACCCTATGTAAAAATTACCGCGCTGGCCGAAAAGGGCAAAGAACTCAAAGCAATTGAAGTTCGCGGTGTTGACCCACAACTTGAACAACAGGTATCAAGCCTATCGAAATTTATTGATAAACAAGCTTGGAGTGAGTTTAAAGCAGGGCAACAACAAATCATCTTAGGTTCTGGTGTGGCTAACGTGTTGGGGGCGAAAGTGGGTGACTATCTAACCTTGATGATTCCAACGGTTAACGGTTCTGTCAAAGTTCAGGCGCCAAAACGAGTTCGAGTGAAAGTGGTTGGCTTGCTGACGCTTAATGGCCAAATAGACCACAGCTTGGCGCTAATCCCGATTGGCGATGCTCAAGCTTATGCAAACCTAGGCGAGGCAGTAACCGGAGTTTCTTTAAAAGTGACCGATGTGCTGAATGCGAACTCTATTGTGCGTGAAGTGGGTAACCAGCTTGATGTGTATGTGTATCTACGAAGCTGGCAACAGAAATTTGGCTTCTTGTATCGAGATATTCAGTTGGTTCGTACCATTATGTATCTGGTGATGGTACTGGTTATTGGTGTTGCTTGTTTCAATATTGTCTCGACCTTAATGATGGCAGTCAAAGACAGAGCATCGGAGATCGCGATTTTAAGAACCATGGGTGCATCAGACGGTCTTGTGAAGCGCATCTTTGTTTGGCAGGGCGTATTTTCAGGTGTGTTAGGCAGCTTAGTCGGGAGTGCGATAGGTGTCTTGGTGGCGCTTAATCTTACGACGCTTATCAAAGGGCTCGAAACGTTGGTCGATCACCAATTCTTGTCCGGTGATATCTATTTTGTCGACTTCTTGCCATCACAACTTGATATGACGGATGTTGTTGTGGTTTCCGGCACTGCGATTGTGCTGAGCCTACTAGCGACGTGGTACCCAGCATCACGAGCAGCTAAGTTAAATCCGGCCTCGGTGCTTAGTTCTAAATAATGCTCGCTTCTAATAACAAATAAATCTTCTTTCTCCAGGTGCAAAAAAAAAGGATCCCCCGATGGGATCCTTTTTTATTGGATTCAAACTGCATTTCTTACAACTTTCCTTACATGCCAATATTGCAGAGGTTAGTTGTTCATCCGATTTTTGCTTGTATACGTTTTAAGTAAGGTACATACAAGGGTAGGTTTAGTACCTAGCTTTTCGCTTCTTCCAGCTTCTTACTACTGAATAGCGCCACAAGCCACGAATGCCAAAGTAGCCAATCATTGCTGAAACCACTCCACAAATTAGACAACCTAATAGGAATGGGGGGCCTATAGTACTCATTTGCGCCAAAATGAAGTCCCACGACAGTTCGAAATGAAACTCTTGAGGTGGTACGTGCATAATAAAAGCCCCTACTTTATAAGCAAAGTAGAAGAGTACAGGCATGGTGATTGGGTTGCTTATCCATACGAGTGCAACAGCCAATGGTAGATTAACGCCACACGCGATAGCAAGGCCTGCAGACATAATCATTTGACTTGGTAGAGGGACAAACGCCATGAATAGCCCAACAGCGAACGCACCAGCCGCAGAGCGACGATTAAGACACCACAAGTTGGGGTTGTACAAAACATTGCCAAAAACTTTCAATGCTTTCTGACGCTTGATGAGCTCATGGTCAGGCATAAATCGTTTGATAAACTTTCTTGGCATAGGAGGAAGCTACTCTCTTGTTTAACACTTGGTTCTTGATTTCATTTGCTGCGACAGCTGTGTCAGCAAGCTTTTGGCCTGTGATGCCACATTGGGTTGGGGCACCATTGATGATGTTATTACTTATAACGTCAACAAAGTATAGCGTTTTCCGGAGTGCAAGAGGTTCAGTAACAGCATTGATACTAGTTATCTGCCTAGGGAATGCGATTGAAATGCAGACAGGTCGATTATTTCAATCAGGACAGAATACTACCATAAATGCGTCGGTTGTTAGCCTTTTTAGTGAAAATAGCCATGGTTTTGAAAGTGTAATAGTAGCTAGATCAATTGGTGGCGAAAAATTAATCTTCCCTCAATTGATAAAATTGAGGTTATTTACACCTTTCAAGTTGACGCTTGGAGATAGTGTCCATTTGTCCGTTTCAATAAAACCGGTGTGGGGCAAACTCAATGAGGCGGGATTTGATTTAGAAAAATACCTGTTTAGCACTGGTATTGTTGCCAATGCAACTTACAGAGCGGGTACCAAATATCGAATTTATTCTAGTACGAATTTACGATCCAAGTGGTTTGAAAATAGCCTTCAAAGGTTAAATCAATTGGAGAATAGGGATCTCATGATGGCTTTAGGTTTTGGTTATCGAGAACTTATCCTCCCTGAACGTTGGGATTTACTGAAAAGCAGTGGGTTGATCCACTTAGTGGCCATTTCGGGGCTTCATATTGGCATTGCTTTTGGCATCGGTTATCAACTGGGAAAGTTCGCTAGATTATTATCACCTCAGCTTCTTTGGTTACCGATGTTACTAGGGCTTGGGTTGGCGTATTTCTACAGTTGGTTTGCTGGGTTTACGTTGCCAACGCTTAGGGCTTTGGTAATGTGTGTTGTTGCGAGCTATTTTTTGTGGCGGGGTCAAAATATAGGCGTGATTCGGTATGTTACTTTAAGCTTATGCGTTGTTTTACTTATATGGCCGTTTTCAGTTTTGTCGAGTAGCTTTTGGTTATCCTTTGGCGCACTAGGGGTGGTTCTTTATATTGCTCTAAATAATAATTCATCACCTTCAAATCTTACATTGATGAATCGAGGGTTAACCCTTATTAAGATTCAACTAATGTTGACGATACTGATTGCTCCTCTTTCTATACTGTTTTTTAAAGGAGTCAGTTTAGTCTCTTTTTTTTATAACTTACTTCTTTTGCCGTGGGTTTCGATAGTGACGATCCCATTGCTATTTTCGGCAATGTTTATCAGCCTATTATCTGAATCAGCACTTTGGGCAAGCAGTGTAGCACTGATGGTAAACGATCTTGCTGATCAACTTTGGAAGTTGGTTGACTTGTCGCTTGAGCCTCTGGTTTATAGCCTTCCTTTTTCTAAACGTTTTTGGATTCAAGTTGATGATCACACGATGGCGTTGTCTGTGTTTCTCATTTTATTCTTCGGTTTCATTAATAAGTACCTTAAACAGGCTCTATCGATATTCGTCATTGCGGTGTTTGTGCTGTGGTGGGAGTCAACAAGCCTTAAGCAGGATAGATTAACCATCGACATTTTGGATGTCGGACACGGTTTATCATTGGTTCTGGAAAAGAATAATCAAGTAGTGGTTTACGACCTTGGTAATGTGTGGGCTGGCGGCTCGATTGTCGAGTCTTTGCTTATCCCTACATTAAATCGAAGGGGGATTAACGAACTAGAGGGTGTGATTGTGAGTCATTTTGATTCTGATCACGCAGGTGGTTATCCGGCGTTACTTGGCTATTACGATCCCAAGTGGATAAGAACTAGTCAAAGCATAAATGCATCAGCGGAATCTAATCTTCGAGCATGTACTATCGGGCAAGTTTGGAGTTGGCAAGATGTTGTTTTTGAAGTTCTTTGGCCTCCTGAACGCGTGAAGAGAGCGTACAATCCACATTCTTGTGTTGTAAGAGTATCTGAGCCCAGTTCAGGGTTCTCTATGTTACTAACTGGTGATATTGAACTAGTCAGTGAGTGGTTACTTTCTCGTGAAGGGGATCGGCTTGAGAGCGATGTGATGCTGGTTCCGCATCATGGTAGCGACACGTCCTCCATTACTCGGTTTATCGAGGCGGTTTCACCTCAAGTGGCAATCGCTTCTTTAGCAAAAGGTAATCAGTGGGGGATGCCAAATTCATCTGTTATTGAACGTTATCGAGATGTGGGGAGTGCTTGGCTTGATACAGGAGAAAGTGGCCAAATAACCATCACTGTCAATCAGGAAGGTTGGAAATATCATACGATTAGAGAGCAACAAGGTGGGCAGTGGTATAGGCAGATGCTTCGTAAGGGAGTAGAATAGATAGATTATTGTGAGAAAATTAAGCGATTTTATGTCAACACAAACAGATGAAACCACCTGGGTCACGTTTAAAAGACTTTGGACTTATATTCGACTATATAAGGCTGGCCTCGGTGTTGCGGTTATCGCGCTTATTATTAATGCCGTCTCTGATACCTATATGATTTCCTTGCTAAAACCTTTACTTGATGAAGGCTTTGGCAGCGCTGAGTCTGATTTTCTACGTACACTTCCTTTCATTGTTTTTGCCATGATGTTTATTCGTGGTGTCAGCGGTTTCGTTTCAACCTATTGCTTGAGCTGGGTTTCTGGCAACGTGGTTATGGAAATTCGTCGTAAAATATTTAGTCATTTCATGCATATGCCAGTTTCTTTCTTCGATAAAGAGCAGACGGGCGCATTGCTATCTCGAATTACTTATGACTCAGAGCAAGTGTCTGCCGCAACGAGTAAGGCTTTAGTTAGTATTGTTCGTGAAGGTGCAAGTATTATTGGCTTGTTGACACTGATGTTCTGGAATAGTTGGCAGTTGTCTTTAGTGTTGTTTGCTGTCGCCCCTCTTGTGGCGTGGGCGATTGGCATCGTCTCGAAGCGATTCCGGAAGATTTCGAAAAACATGCAGACCAGCATGGGCCATGTTGCTTCTTCAGCAGAACAAATGCTGAAGGGGCATAAAGTTGTTCTAACATACGGTGGTCAGGATTTAGAAAAGCATCGCTTTGATAAGGTGAGCAACCAAATGCGCCAACAAAGCATGAAGTTGATAACGGCTCAAGCAGCAGCCAACCCAATCATTCAGATGATCGCTTCGGTTGCAATTGTGGTGGTTCTTGTTCTTGCGAGTGTCGATTCTATTAAAGCTGAGCTAACGCCAGGTACGTTTACGGTTGTGTTCTCTGCGATGTTTGGTTTAATGCGTCCGTTAAAAGCGTTAACCAACGTAACGTCTGAGTTCCAACGCGGTATGGCGGCAAGTACCACGCTATTTGGTTTAATGGATCTAGATACAGAACAAAACAAAGGCACGTTGAAACCTGAAACCGTAACCGGTGAAGTTGCAGTAAAAGAAGTGACGTTTACTTATGATGGTGCAGAGAAACCAGCACTTGATAAGGTGAGCTTCAATATTCCGAAAGGTAAGACGGTCGCTCTTGTTGGCCGGTCTGGTTCGGGCAAGAGTACCATCGCTAACCTGTTTACTCGTTTCTATGACGTAGATTCGGGCTCTATCGAGCTTGATGGACACGATATTCGTGATTACGAATTGAGAAACCTACGTGAGCACTTTGCTCTTGTTTCTCAAAATGTTCACCTATTTAACGACACGGTGGCGAACAACATCGCTTATGCGGCAGAAGAGCAATACTCCCGCGAACAGATCGAACATGCAGCTAAGCTTGCTCATGCAAGTGAGTTTATCGAAGGCATGGAAAATGGCATCGATACCGTTGTTGGCGAAAACGGCGCGAGCCTTTCTGGTGGACAACGACAGCGTATTGCGATTGCCCGTGCTCTATTAAGAGATGCACCTGTGCTGATTCTTGATGAGGCGACTTCTGCATTGGATACTGAATCAGAAAGAGCGATCCAGTCTGCATTGGAAGAGCTACAAAAAGATAAGACTGTTTTGGTGATTGCTCACCGTCTATCAACTATCGAGCAAGCCGATGAGATCTTAGTGGTTGATGATGGCCAAATTGTAGAAAGAGGCGCGCACGCAGAACTTATTGAACATGATGGTGCTTACGCGCAGCTGCATCGAATTCAGTTCAGCGGATAAGATTAGGTCGTTGTTGTGATCGAAAAGATTTGGTTTAACAATCATCCGTTGAAATATCTTCTTTGGCCATTGTTGTGGCCATTGAGCCTGCTGTTCAAAATGATCAGTGGTCAACGTCGTGATGCGTACTTATCTGGTAAAAAAGAGACCTATCGACCAGCTCTACCAGTGATTGTTGTTGGTAACATAACCGCTGGCGGTAATGGCAAAACACCTGTTGTGATCTGGCTAGTTGAGATGCTGCAAGCCAATGGCTTTAAACCTGGTGTGGTGTCTCGAGGTTATGGGGCTAAAGCGCCAAACTATCCACTCGTGCTAGATGAAAATACGTCAGCCGAACATTCGGGTGACGAGCCTCGTTTGATCCGTAAGCGAACCGGTTGCCCTGTTGCGGTTGACCCTGTACGTGCAAATGCAGTGAAGGCTTTGCTGAGTGAAGGTGTTAATGTCATTATCACTGATGATGGACTGCAACATTATGCGCTTGAACGTGATATTGAGTTTTCAGTTATTGACGGTGCAAGACGTTTCGGTAATGAGAGCCTAATTCCACTGGGTCCATTGCGAGAGCCAGTATCACGTTTAGATGATGTCGATTTCTTGATTAACAATGGTGGAAAGGCGCAAGGGCGAGAGTTCTCAATGTCTTTGTTGCCTAGTGAAGCGGTTAATCTAAAGACTGGACAGAAAAAGTCAGTAGCAGAATTACCAAAGCTGGTGGCTTTTGCAGGAATAGGCCATCCGCCACGCTTTTTTAAAACATTAGACGAACTTGATGGTGATGTGGTTTTCACTCAAGGCTTCTCCGATCATCAAGATTTTGATAAAGATGAACTTCATGCCTTAGCAAAGAAAGGTATGAATATGATTATGACAGAAAAAGACGCTGTAAAATGCGAAGAATATGCTCAAGACAACTGGTGGTATCTTCCAGTTTCTGCGCAGTTTAATGAAGATTCGCAACAGCAAATTTTAAAAAGAATAAAAGAGGTTATGGAATACTATGGATCACCGTCTGCTTGAGATCGTTGCTTGTCCTGTATGTAAAGGTAAACTAACTTTTGACAAGGATAAGCAAGAGCTTGTTTGTAAAATTGACCGCCTTGCTTACCCAATTAAAGAGGGTATTCCTGTTCTTTTAGAACCTGAAGCTCGCACCGTTTCTATGGATGAGGGTAAGTAATGTCTTATACGGTTGTCATACCTGCAAGATATCAATCGAGCCGTTTACCGGGGAAGCCACTTGCTGACATTGGTGGAAAGCCGATGATTCAATGGGTATATGAACAGTCAATGAAAGCGGGTGCCGATAACGTTATTATCGCTACCGACGACGCTCGAGTTGAAAAAGCGGTTAAAGCATTTGGTGCCACTGTTTGTATGACATCACCGAATCATGACTCGGGTACAGAGCGTTTAGCTGAAGTGATTGAAGTGATGAACATTCCCGATGACCATATTATCGTAAATGTTCAAGGTGATGAGCCTCTTATCCCACCTGCAATTATTAATCAGGTTGCAAATAACCTGGCGAATAGCACAGCACCAATGGCAACACTAGGTGTAGAAATTACTCACGCTGATGAAGTATTTAATCCTAACGCTGTAAAAGTGGTGACGGATAAAGACGGTTATGCACTGTATTTTAGTCGTGCGACGATTCCTTGGGATCGCGATGCCTACGCGAACAATGGTACAGCTGCGGAATCTCCTTTACTGCGTCATATCGGTATCTACGCTTACCGTGCGGGCTTTATCAATACTTACATCAATTGGGAACCAAGTACCCTTGAACGTATTGAGTGTCTAGAGCAACTACGAGTACTGTGGTACGGCGAGAAAATTCACGTAGACGTTGCAATGGAAGCGCCTTCTGCAGGGGTGGATACTCTAGAAGACTTAGAAGCGGTTCGCGCTATTATTGGTTAAATTTCTTCGAGCCACTACTTCTTTGCTCTACTAAATGCAAAATCATGAGCCTTGCTTATTGCGAGGCTTTTTTATGCCGATAGAAAATGTGCACGTGTCTACTCGCCTAAGCTGGCGGATATTGAGTCGATTGTATTTGCTAATGCATCATCCACTCTGAATTATATGAGATTTACCTCGCTCGACTTCCAATTTTTCTCTATAATATGCCGCCTATAAAGTAGTAGCGAATCGCTAGTACAGAATAAAATTTACGACAAAACGTGGAGTAAAAGATGCCTTCTCAAAGCCCAGTGATTACGGTTGATGGACCAAGTGGTGCAGGTAAAGGTACCCTGTGTATGTTACTAGCAGATAAGCTAGGCTTTCATCTTCTAGACTCAGGTGCGATCTATCGCGTACTGGCTTTAGCTGCAATTCACCACGGTGTCGATACTGAATCAGAAGAAGCTTTAGTACCGCTTGCAACTCACTTAGATGTGCAGTTTATTGCGGAAGGTGATTTGGTTAAGGTTATCTTAGAAGGTGAAGACGTATCTGGTGAGCTTCGTAAAGAAGAGACTGGCATGGCGGCTTCAAAAGTGGCTGCTTTACCTCGCGTTCGTGAAGCTTTACTTCGTCGTCAACGCGCATTCAGCTCAGCACCAGGTCTGGTTGCTGATGGACGTGACATGGGAACGGTCGTGTTTCCTGAAGCTGAAGCCAAAATATTTTTAGATGCAAGTGCTGAAGAGCGTGCGAGTCGCCGCCTTAAACAGTTGCAACAGAAGGGGTTAGATGTTAAATTTGACGACCTTTTGAGCGAGATCCAAGAGCGAGACGATCGAGATCGTAATCGCCCAGTTGCGCCATTACGCCCAGCTGAGGATGCGCTTGTGCTAGATTCTACCTCGATGAACATCGAGCAAGTAGTAGAAAAAGCACTACACTATATTGAATCGAAGCTGGCTGGGTAATTTCACCGAGCGAGTAAGAACGTTGGTCGCAAGGATGATGACCGGCGAATTTATCAACCCCATGCGGTAGGATACCCATGGACGTTTAATTATTGAAGATTAAATAATGACTGAATCTTTTGCTCAACTCTTTGAAGAGTTTCTATCTGAAACTGAATTCCAACAAGGCAGCATCGTTAAAGGTACTGTAGTAGCTATCGAGAACGGTTTCGTTCTTGTAGATGCTGGTCTTAAGTCTGAATCTGCTATCCCTGCTGAACAATTCAAGAACGCTGCTGGCGAACTTGAAGTTGAAGTTGGTGCTGAAGTAGACGTAGCTCTAGACGCTGTTGAAGATGGTTTCGGTGAGACTCAACTTTCTCGTGAGAAAGCTAAGCGCCACGAAGCTTGGATCGTACTTGAGAAAGCTTGTGAAGAAGCTGAAACTGTTGTTGGTATCATCAACGGTAAAGTTAAAGGCGGTTTCACTGTTGAACTTAACGGTATCCGTGCTTTCCTTCCAGGTTCTCTAGTAGACGTACGTCCTATCCGTGACACTGCTCACCTAGAAAACAAAGAGCTAGAGTTCAAAGTAATCAAGCTAGACCAGAAGCGTAACAACGTTGTTGTTTCTCGTCGTGCTGTTATCGAATCTGAAAACAGTGTTGAGCGTGACGAACTTCTTGAAACTCTACAAGAAGGTACTGAAGTTAAAGGTATCGTTAAGAACCTTACTGACTACGGTGCATTCGTTGATCTTGGCGGTGTTGACGGTCTTCTACATATCACAGATATGGCTTGGAAGCGTGTTAAGCACCCATCAGAGATCGTTAACGTTGGTGACGAAATCCTAGTTAAAGTTCTTAAGTTCGATCGTGAGCGCACTCGTGTTTCTCTAGGTCTTAAGCAACTAGGCGAAGATCCATGGGTAGCAATCGCTAAGCGTTACCCAGAAGGTCACAAGCTTTCTGGTCGTGTTACAAACCTAACTGACTACGGCTGCTTCGTTGAAATCGAAGAAGGCGTTGAAGGTCTAGTACACGTTTCTGAAATGGATTGGACTAACAAGAACATCCACCCTTCTAAAGTTGTTAATGTTGGCGACGAAGTTGAGGTTATGGTTCTTGATATCGACGAAGAACGTCGTCGTATCTCTCTAGGTCTGAAACAGTGTAAAGCTAACCCATGGCAGTCATTTGCAGAAATGCAAGCTAAGGGCGACAAAGTTACTGGTAAGATCAAGTCTATCACTGACTTTGGTATCTTCATCGGTCTAGAAGGCGGTATCGACGGTCTAGTACACCTATCTGACATTTCTTGGAACGCTGCAGGCGAAGAAGCTGTACGTGAATACAAGAAAGGCGACGAAATCTCTGCTGTTGTTCTAGCAGTAGATGCAGAGCGTGAGCGTATTTCTCTTGGCGTTAAGCAAATGGAAAACGACCCGTTCAACGCATACGTTGCTGACAACAAGAAAGGTGTTCTTGTAAACGGTACTGTAACTGCAGTTGACGCTAAAGGCGCTACTATCGAGCTAATCGAAGGCGTTGAAGGCTACCTACGTGCTTCTGAAGTTTCTCGTGACCGTATCGAAGATGCATCTCTAATCCTAAGCGTTGGCGATAGCGTTGAAGCGAAGTTCACTGGTGTAGACCGTAAGAACCGCGTAATCAACCTATCTATCAAAGCTAAAGATGAAGCTGATGAGCAAGAAGCAATGGCTTCACTGAACAAGTCTGATGAAGGCGCGTTCGGTAACGCAATGGCAGATGCATTCAAAGCTGCTAAAGGCGAATAATAGCTTCTCATTAAGAGAATTATAGCTATATAGCTAAGAAAGGAGCCGTAAGGCTCCTTTTTTTTTGCTTATTTTTCCGATAGGTCTATAATTTCTAAAAAGAAAACCAACGAGGGTAACTATGACTAAGTCTGAATTGATTGAAAGACTGTGCGCTGAGCAAACGCACCTTTCTGCTAAAGAAATTGAAGACGCTGTAAAAGACATTTTAGAGCATATGGCTTCAACATTAGAAAGTGGTGATCGAATCGAAATTCGCGGTTTTGGTAGCTTTTCTCTTCACTACCGTGAACCTCGTGTTGGACGTAATCCAAAGACTGGCGACAAGGTAGAATTGGAAGGTAAATACGTTCCTCACTTTAAACCGGGTAAAGAGCTACGTGAAAGAGTAAATTCAGGATTGTAGTCCATTTATCGGAATTAAGAAAAGCGGCATACTACAATGTATGCCGCTTTTTTATGACCATAATATGGTGGTCTGATTAGCAATTTTCCTGCATAATCGTACAGCTAACCAACCAATGAGTGATGAACTATGAAAATTATAAAAATAGTCGCCGTTATCGCACTTTTCCTAATTGCACTGGCTTTAGGCTCTCAGAACCAAACCACTGTGAACTTCAATTATCTGCTAGCACAAGGTGACTTCCACTTATCCAGCTTATTAGGTGTGGTCTTCGTTTCAGGCTTTGGCCTTGCTTGGTTAGTCTTTGGTAATATGCACATGCGATCTCAGCTGAAAATTCATCGCTTGAAAAAACAGCTTAATAAGCAATCAAAGCAGGTAGCTGCTGCCACTAAAGCTTAAGGCTATATTTGATGTTAGAGTTACTGTTCTTACTTTTACCAATTGCCGCTGCTTATGGTTGGTATATGGGTAATCGTAATGCTCAGCAAGAAAAACAGAAACAATCACACCAGATCTCCCGTCAGTATGTGACGGGTTTGAATCTACTGTTGTCGGACCAATCTGACAAAGCAGTAGATCACTTTATCGAGCTACTTCAAGTAGACAATGAAACCATCGATACGCACTTGGCCTTGGGCAATTTGTTCCGTTCAAGGGGGGAAGTTGATCGTGCTATTCGTATTCACCAAAATCTTATCTCTCGTTCGGGGCTTACTCTCGATCAGAAAAACCTCGCACTACAACAGTTAGCTAAAGACTATATGGTCTCTGGTTTTCTCGACCGCGCCGAGAAGATCTTTGAACAGCTTGTCGAAGAACCCGATCATAAAGAGGGTGCTCTACAGCAATTGGTTGCTATTTATCAGCAAACACGAGAATGGCACAAAGCTATCCATTACGGAAATATCTTAGTGAAACTCGGTAAGAAGAAAATGAAGATGCGTGCGACCGTTGCGCATTTTTGGTGTGAGCTTGCTATGCAAGAACAAGCTGATGGTAATCGCGCTAAGGTACTTCAACACTTTAAGAAGGCTCTATCTGAAGATCCTAAATGTGTTCGTGCTAGCATTGCCTTAGGTAAGTTCCATTTAGCAAACGAAGATTATCAAAAGACAATTACTTGTCTGGAGTCGGTTCTCGAGCAAGATATCGACTTTATTAGTGAGGTATTGCCAACCCTTGCAGAGTGTTACCACAAGATCGGACGGGAAGCTCAATTGGTCGAGTTCCTTAAAGCTTGTATTCAGAAGAAAGCCGGAGTATCCGCTGAACTGATGCTTGCTCAGTTGGTTGCTCACCATGAAGATGTCGGGTCAGCCCAAGAACTACTGACTAAGCAACTTGTCAAAAACCCAACAATGAAAGGTTTTTATCGATTAATCGATTACCACCTAGCAGAAGCAGAAGAAGGCCGAGCGAAAGAAAGCTTAACTACTCTACAGTCTATGGTGGGTGAACAATTGAAGCTTAAGCCGCATTATCGTTGCCATCAGTGTGGCTTCTCAACGCACTCAATGTACTGGCACTGCCCTTCATGTAAAGGGTGGGGGACGATCAAGCCTATTCGTGGACTTGATGGTGAATAGATTTGTGGTCATTTTAAGACCAAATTTTTAATTGCAGCTTTCGGGCTGCATTTTTATGACTGTTATTTATTACCCGCTATGTGTAGGTGAGTAAATATTTTGTAGAAAGTTAACTGCGTTAGGAGATGAAATGAACGACCAAAAAATCATTGTAGCCTTGGATTATGACAACCAAGCGGATGCGTTAACCTTTGTTGATCGTATTGACCCAGCATCTTGCCGCTTAAAAGTCGGCAAAGAGATGTTTACCTTGTTTGGCCCTGAGTTTGTTCGTGAATTACATAAGCGTGGTTTCTCAGTATTCTTAGACCTTAAATTCCACGACATCCCTAACACATGTTCAAAAGCAGTACGTGCAGCCGCTGAACTAGGCGTTTGGATGGTGAATGTGCACGCAAGTGGCGGTGAGCGTATGATGACGGCGTCTCGCCAAATTTTAGAACCATATGGTAAAGATCGTCCGTTGTTAATCGGTGTGACGGTACTCACCAGCATGGAGCAATCTGATTTGGCGGGTATTGGTTTGGACCTGGAGCCACAACAACAAGTTCAGCGCTTAGCCTCTCTAACGAAAAATTCTGGCCTAGACGGTGTTGTATGTTCAGCACAAGAGGCTTCTTTGCTGAAAGGTGCTCTTGGTCAGGAGTTTAAGCTAGTGACTCCTGGTATTCGTCCTGTAGGTGCCGATATTGGGGACCAGAAGCGTATCATGACGCCGTCTAAAGCGATTGAGTCGGGTTCTGACTATCTTGTTATCGGCCGCCCAATTACGCAAGCTGTAGACCCTGCAGCGGTTCTTGCTGAGATTAACGGCACGCTTGTGTAAGTTTATCTGTAGATAGCGATGCAAAATAAGAAGGCCAACAATTTGCTGGCCTTCTTATTTATTGATGAGACATAAATTATAAATTGGTTTGGATTTACTATGCTGAGCTTAAACTGGAGTACCGCTATGGAATTTAAAATCACTGTCTTCTGAAGTTATTAAGTCAGCTTCTACTTGCGCGAAGTGATCAATACGCTCGGAGATATCTTTGCCTGCGATCTGCTCTGCTAACTCAAGGTAATCTTGATAGTGGCGCGCTTCTGAGCGAAGCAAAGATACGTAAAACTTCTCTATGTCTTCTTCTAAGAAAGGAGCAAGTTTCGCGAAGCGTTCACAAGAACGAGCTTCAATGAAGGCGCCGATTATAAGTTTATCGACCAGAGCATCTGGCTCGTAAGTCTTAACCTGTTTGATCAAGCCCTTAGCGTAACGACCCGCTTCAATCGGTTGGTAAGTGACGCCTTTCTTTTCCATCAATTCCAGTACTTGGTAGAAGTGATGCAGCTCTTCTTTGATCAGTAACACCATTTTCTCGATCAGGTTTGCACCATAATTGCAGCCATCTTTCGCTGTGATTTGTTTTGATACGTTGCTTTTACCACGAAGTGACTCTAGATCTCCGATACGACGATAAGCAAACTGCTCGTATGGTAGGATCCACTCATTCAGTTGTTTTGCACTCTCTTTATCAACCGCGTACTTACGGATAAGGAACAGAGCGCTCTGAGCCGCTTTAAGCTCACAAAGCATGTGATCACGTAGAATGATGTGAAGGTTTTCTGGCTTTTTGGCTTCATCGATCCATGAATCTGGCGTGTCAGCTTTAAGAAAAGAGTGAATTGGAGCTAATAATTCTTGATACATGGTCTAGTAAAGTTTGTTGATAATACGCGATCCTATCACAGCTGAAGAGATCTCCCTATACGGGGAAAAGAAATTCGATAGGCACAAAAAAGGCCACCTATTTACTAGAAATAAAGTGGCCTTTAAGCATTTTAGTTAAACTCTTACCACTTTTTCTTCTGACCGAAGAGGGCATCCATATCGTCATCACGCTCTTTAGATTCTATTTGTTGTAAATCTTGTGCGCTTTTATCTAGGCGCTTCTGATCAAGGTCGTTCAGCATCTGCTGAAGCTTTTCTTTTGCTTGATTAGAATATGAATCGTTTTTGGTCGCTAGTGCATCTATACCTTTACGTAGTAACTGTATTGCCGTGCCTGGTTGTCCACGAGAGATAGAGTCATTTGCACGTTTAATAACGTTCTCGATGTTGATTCGAATTTGAATCGTTTCTAGACGGGCGTTTTCTACTACATAAGCCTGAGTCTCGAAGCGGCCTTTATTGTGCTCGTTACGCACCGTATCACGAAGGCGCTTAACTAATTTAAGCATCATGATCGCCTGCTTGTCACTGCTTGGAACTCGAAAAGTAGTGCTCTCGCCACCTTGATAGTTCTCTTTGAGCTGAGTGATTTGTTGTTTTACACTTTCGATGCGTTGAGCAAGTTGCTTATTTTTTGGGTCGAGTTGATACATGTTTTCCAACGCATCAAGAATTCGATTATTTAAGCATACAAGAAGATCTTGGCTAAAAGGCATGTGATGAGCATTGCCAATCAACTCTTCTGTTCCGTCAATAATGGTTAGATAACGAGAAGCTTCCTGCTTCTTTGCTGTTTCTACCTTAACTTTATATTGAAGCATGATGTTGTAGCCTAAAACTAACACCAAAAGAACGGCTACTAAGGCAATGATTAAACCAATATTCATATATTTGTGTCTGCTTGTTGTTTTTTATAGCTAACTAGAAAGGATACACGATTCCATGGCGTATCGGCACTCGTAAATTGCAATTTATCATTATCTCTTGTTGAGCGTAATCGGCAATCAAAACTTACTAACTAATGTATGAGAATGAGGAGTAGGTTGCAAAGCGTTATTGGTATTATTGTTTTTTAACCTATAAAAACTCAATATTTCTGTCATTTTAGGGCTTGAGGCGTTATAACTATTAATTATATTACACGAGACTATAACGCTCCCTTTACAAATAAGTTATCACAGAAATGAGTAAAGGATTACGGGGTTAAATATGAAGTTACAGCAACTGAAGTACATTGTTGAGGTTGTAAACCATAACCTAAATGTTTCTGCGACAGCAGAGAGTTTGTACACATCTCAACCGGGTATTAGTAAACAAGTTAGATTATTGGAAGATGAGTTAGGGATTCAGATCTTTGAACGTAGCGGTAAACATTTAACGCAGGTTACCCAAGCTGGTGAAGATATTATTCGTATCTCTCAAGAGATCTTAGCCCGTGTTGAAAGTATTAAATCCGTTGCGGGTGAACACACTCACCCTGAGATGGGGACATTGAATATTTCAACAACACATACTCAAGCTCGTTATGCTCTGCCTGATGTAATTAAGGGCTTCACAGCGCGTTACCCAAAAGTATCACTTCACATGCACCAAGGTACGCCTAGCCAAATGTCGGAAGCGGTTGCTAAGGGGACGGCTAATTTTGCAATTGCAACGGAAGCGCTTCATCTTTACCAAGATGCGATTATGCTGCCTTGTTACCATTGGAACCGTTCAATAGTTGTTACTAAAGATCATCCTCTGGCGAAAAAACGAAATATCACTATCGAAGATCTTGCTGCTTACTCTCTGGTTACCTATGTATTTGGTTTTACTGGTCGTTCTGAGCTTGATACTGCATTCAATAAAGTTGGCTTAACACCTCGAGTGGTATTTACAGCCACTGATGCTGATGTGATTAAGACTTATGTTCGAATGGGGATTGGTGTTGGTGTTATTGCAAGTATGGCCATCGACCAAGAACAAGATACTGATTTGGTGGCCATTGATGCCAGCCATCTGTTTGGTGCAAGTACCACAAGCATCGGCTTTAGAAAAGGTACCTTCCTACGTTCTTACATGTTTGATTTCATGGAGCGTTTTGCACCTCACCTAACGCGCCCTGTTGTCGAGCAGGCTATCTCTCTTAAATCGAATGATGAGATTGAAGAGATGTTTAAAGATATCGAGCTACCTGTTCGTTAATCTCATCGTGCAAATCTAGATTCTTATTCGGCCTGTAGATACAGGCCGTTTTTCTTTCTGATTTCGATCTTTCTTTGCTGTTCTCTTTTATATCGACCCTTTCCATTTCTGTTTCTTACCCCTACAATCCTCGCACCATAGGGGGAAGCATGCATTCACGATTTAAAATACTCGACTCATTCTTGTTAGAGCACCAAGTTTACTGGCGTTCAGAACCTTTCCACCTATGCCAAACCCAGCAACGACCTTGGGTTGATGTGAATCGGCCGCTTGTTGATTGGCTGAATAGCTTGAGTATCGAGAATATTCAGATTCTTAAAGAGCAGCCTCAAGCTTTGGTTGAAGAGCTTATTGGTTTTCTTCCCGAATTAGAGGAAGCGAATCAAAATATTCAGTTCACTTTCACAGCACATAAAGGGCTAACGCTTCCACGAGGTACCGAAGATGGCATTCCGGGAAGAAAGCTACAACAGATTGTTTCGATGGGTGAAGCTTTGCTTGAACACCATCATGGCAAAGAGTGGTTGGAGTGGTGTTCTGGAAAGGGTTTTCTCGGTCGAATCTTATCTCAACAATCGAAGCAAAAAGTCACCAGTTTCGAGTGGCAGCAATCGCTGTGTGAAAGCGGACAAAAGATTGCAGATGCACAACGCCTAGACATGACCTTTGTTCAAGGTGATGCGCTTTCTGAAAGTGCAGATGATGTCTTTAATACAGACCAACACGCTGTAGCACTGCATGCCTGTGGCGATCTGCATGTTGAGTTAGTGAAAAAATCTGTGTCACATGGGCTACCAGCCGTCACTATCTCCCCTTGTTGCTACCATCTTATTCGTAATGAAAACTACCAAGCGATGTCGTCGGTTGCGAAAAGTTCTGATTTGACATTGAGCAAGAGTGATTTACGAATCCCACTTCAAGAAACCGTTACAGGTGGAGAAAGGGTAAAGAGGCACCGTCAGTTAGAGATGAGTTATCGTTTGGGTTTTAGCCAACTGCTCAAGGCTGAACGTAGTATCAATGAATACATCCCGGTACCGAGTATTAAAAAATCAGAGTTATCCGAGGGGTTTGAGTCATTTTGCCTATGGGCGGCCGAAGTGAAAAATATCTCACTTTGTTCGGGTATCGACTTTGAATCGTATCTGGTTCAAGGCGAGACGCTTTTCTGGGAAATGGAGAAACTGAGCTTAGTTCAACAAGTTTTTAGGCGACCATTGGAGGTATGGTTAGCTTTGGATCGAGCTATTTACTTGCGAGAGCAAGGCTATGAAGTAACTCTCGAAGAGTTTTGCGAACGCAGTGTCACGCCTCGAAACTTGTTGATTCATGGTGTTAAGAGCGACCGATAAATCACACGAGTTTCAGACAGGGCGTTTATCATCGCTGTTGAAAAATAGTGTTACAGATACAAAAAAGCCAGTTCGAGAAATGTCGGACTGGCTTTTAATGTGTGGATTAACTGAACTCTTCAACGAGAAAATTTACGCTCAGTTAGTCACTACATCATTAGTTAAACATTGCGATAGCTTCTGCTGGGTCTACGTATTCTAGGTCAAAGCTCTCTGCAACTTCTTTACAAGTCACTTTACCGTGAATGACGTTTAGTCCTTCTAAGAAACCTTCATCAGACAGAAGCGCTTCGCGGTAGCCTTTGTTTGCTAGTTTAACAATGTAAGGAAGTGTTGCATTGTTTAGCGCGGAAGTAGAAGTACGAGCAACGGCACCAGGCATGTTTGCAACACAGTAGTGAACTACGTCATCAACGATGTAAGTTGGGTCTGCGTGAGTGGTTGCGTGAGAAGTCTCGAAACAACCACCTTGGTCTATTGCAACGTCAACAACTGCTGAACCTGGCTTCATCTTAGCGATATGCTCTTTAGTAACCAGTTTAGGAGCCGCAGCGCCTGGGATCAGTACAGCACCAATCACTAGGTCAGCTTCTAGAACATGCTTCTCGATAGCGTCTTCAGTAGAATAAACCACTTTTGCGCGGCCTTGAAATTCTTCATCCAAGCGACGAAGTGTATCTAGGTTACGGTCAAGGATTGTAACATCAGCGCGAAGGCCAACAGCCATACGTGCTGCGTTAGCACCAACAACACCACCGCCAACAACAACAACTTTCGCGGGTTCAACACCCGGAACGCCACCAAGAAGAAGGCCACAACCACCATTAGATTTCTCTAATGTTTGTGCACCCGCTTGAATAGACATGCGACCAGCAACTTCAGACATTGGTGCTAATAGTGGCAAGCGACCCATATTATCTGTTACAGTCTCATAGGCTACACAGACAGCTTTGCTCTTGATAAGCTCTTCAGTTTGTGGAAAATCTGGTGCAAGGTGTAAATAGGTAAATAATATTTGCCCCTCGCGAAGCATAGCTCGCTCGACAGCTTGAGGTTCTTTAACCTTTATAATCATCTCTGCTTTCGCGAAAACGTCAGCAGCAGTAGGAAGAATGGATGCGCCTACAGCGATGTAATCATCGTCTGAAAAACCGATACCATTACCGGCATTGGTTTCTACAAAAACTTGGTGGCCGTGTGAAATGAGTTCTCTCACGCTAGCTGGGGTCATACCAACGCGGTATTCGTGGTTTTTGATTTCCTTAGGTACGCCAATGATCATCCTGATTCCTTATTTTATTTTGGTTGTTTTATCTATGTGTAGGGTAATTCTGTCGAATTAATAGCTAGTATAGATGGGTTTAAATAAAATTTGATACTGAATATTAAAAAGTTGTAGTATATTTTTTTGCAAGGAAGTAATAAGGTGGAATAAAAAATGGCAGACAATTATAAGAAGCCGTCCAAGGAACTAGATCGTATTGACCGCAACATTCTTAATGAGTTGCAAAAAGACGGTCGTATCTCAAACGTTGAACTCTCGAAAAGAGTAGGACTTTCTCCAACTCCATGTCTTGAGCGAGTTCGCCGTTTAGAACGTCAAGGTTACATTAATGGGTACACAGCGTTGCTGAACCCACAGTACCTCGATGCTTCACTTTTAGTATTTGTTGAAATTACGTTGAACCGTGGTGCTCCAGATGTGTTCGAGCAATTCAACACTGCTGTTCAGAAACTTGATGATATCCAAGAGTGTCATTTAGTGTCGGGTGATTTTGACTACCTTCTAAAAACTCGAGTATCCGATATGGGTGCTTACCGTAAGTTATTAGGTGATACGTTGCTGCGTCTACCAGGCGTAAACGACACTAGAACTTACGTGGTAATGGAAGAAGTGAAACAAACTAATCAACTTGTGATTAAGACTCGTTAATCATAATTGATGAAATGAAAGAAAGCGGACTTTTGTTCCGCTTTCTTGCTTTCTGGAATTGGGTTTTTTGGTTTGATATGGTTAAATCAACAGTAGTTTCATTGAAACGAGCGGCTTGGTCCGCTCGCTGTGTTTTTATCTCGTTCAATTATTAAGTTGGTTTATGTTCAAGCAGAGCAGTAATAAAGTAGAAACTATCATTAAAACGAGTGAAGAGCCTCAGTCTCCTCGTTTAAGTGGTTCTCAACGTCTAAAAGAGTGCAGCCTCATACTGGGTGTTCTCTTCTCTATTCTACTTGCCGTGGCGTTATTAACTTTTAGTCCTGCAGACCCATCATGGTCACAAACGGCATGGGGTGGTGACATTCAAAATGCGGGTGGCTATCTAGGTGCATGGTTAGCGGATACACTTTTCTTTATATTTGGCTCTCTGGCCTACCCGATACCTATATTGGTAACGGTTACTGCATGGGTGCTGTTCCGAAAACGTAATGAAGACGAACAGATAGACTTCATGTTATGGGGATCTCGCTTACTTGGGCTCACTGTGCTGATTCTTACTAGTTGTGGCCTAGCGGATATCAATTTTGACGACATTTGGTATTTTTCATCAGGTGGTGTGGTTGGTGATGTACTAAGTAGCCTTGCACTTCCAACTCTGAATATTCTTGGTAGCACACTTGTTCTCCTGTTCTTATGGGGTGCTGGCTTTACTTTATTAACGGGTATTTCTTGGCTAAGTATTGTTGAATGGCTAGGCGAAGGCGCGCTCAAACTTTTTACGTCTGCAGTCAATCGAGCACGTGGACAAGATCAAGAACTGCTAGAACCTGAGTTGAAGGAGTCGGCAGACCGAGATCGGTTTGAAACGCGTCATCAAGAGCCTACTTACCGGGATATATCTTTTACTGAAGACGCAGATCAAACCGCTTTTGATCCTGCAATGAGTTTCCCTGCGACAGCTGAGCCTTCAGAGACTGCTACAAGCACGTTAGACGATACTGCATCGCCGAGGCGCCATTACAATATCCACATGCCTGTAGAGGCTCCTAATAAGACGGTTGCCTCCTCAAATGAACAAAAAACATCAGCTCACAATGAGAGAGTCCCTGTAGAGCAGCCCCTTGTTCCCCCCGTCTATCAAGATACAAATGAGTTATTGGAAGAGGGCGTAGAGCGTTCAAAACAGTTGAATGCGACTATAGAACAGTTAGAAAGTGCCGCTATGTATGAAGATGATCTTGCTGAACATGATCAGGTGGATGCACTCGAATCTCAAATCTCATACCAAGAATATGCGCAGAGTGATCAGTCACAAGTTAGTGCTGCTAGTGATATTGACGTCGATAATGCGACATCAGCGGATGAGAAAAGAGAAATGTCACAAGCGTTTTCAGCGCAAGAGCCACCTATTGATATGGCTGAAAATCCGTTCTTTGAACCGAATTCAAAATTTGATGTTGAACGAGCAGAAGACGAAAACACAGAACAACCGGAGTCTTTGTCTAATGGACAAGAGCAGTCTGAACTTACGAAATCAATAGAGCAAAGGCAAGATCCTATCGTTGATCTTCCTTGGGAAGAAGTGGCAGAAGAAGAGCCTTTACATGAAGACCAAGATGTTGCTGCGTTCCAAAGCAAAGTGTCTAAAGCACAGGCTAATATGGCAGCGGCACAAAATCCGTTTTTAGTTCAGCAAGATGTGAACTTGCCAAAGCCAGCAGAGCCGTTGCCAACACTTGAATTGTTGTTCCACCCTGAAAAACGTGAAACCTTTATCGACCGCGACGCTCTAGAAGCGATTGCTCGTCTGGTTGAATCGAAACTAGCGGACTACAAGATAAAAGCTGATGTAGTTGATATTTTCCCTGGTCCAGTGATTACTCGATTTGAGCTAGACTTGGCTCCCGGTGTGAAAGTAAGCCGTATCTCAGGACTTTCAATGGACTTAGCACGTTCGCTGTCTGCATTGGCAGTACGTGTCGTGGAGGTTATTCCGGGTAAGCCTTATGTAGGCTTGGAATTACCGAACATGAGTCGTCAAACGGTATTCTTCTCAGATGTGGTGAGCAGTACTCAGTTCCAAGAAGCGAAATCACCAACGACCGTAGTCCTCGGGCAAGATATCGCAGGTGAAGCGGTTATTGCTGACCTATCGAAAATGCCACACGTTCTTGTTGCGGGTACTACTGGTTCTGGTAAGTCTGTAGGTGTGAACGTGATGATCTTGAGTATGCTTTACAAGGCATCACCTGAAGACGTTCGTTTCATCATGATTGACCCAAAAATGTTGGAATTGTCTATATATGAAGGTATTCCACATCTATTGTCTGAAGTTGTGACTGACATGAAAGATGCGTCTAACGCCCTTCGTTGGTGTGTCGGCGAAATGGAACGTCGTTACAAGCTTATGTCGGCGCTTGGTGTTCGTAACATTAAAGGCTACAACGATAAGCTTAAGATGGCTGCTGATGCGGGTCATCCAATTCATGATCCATTATGGAAGCCGGGGGACAGCATGGACCCTGAAGCACCATTGCTTGAAAAGCTGCCCTACATTGTGGTGATCGTTGATGAATTTGCCGACCTAATCATGGTAGTGGGCAAGAAAGTAGAAGAGCTGATTGCTCGTTTGGCACAAAAAGCGCGAGCAGCCGGTGTCCATTTGATTCTTGCAACTCAACGCCCATCTGTAGACGTAATTACAGGTCTTATCAAAGCTAATATACCAACACGTGTTGCTTTCACCGTATCGACTAAAACGGATTCTAGAACCATTCTTGATCAAGGTGGTGCGGAGTCGCTACTTGGTATGGGTGATATGCTTTACTTACCACCGGGTTCTAGTCATACCATTCGTGTACATGGTGCCTTTGCATCAGATGACGATGTGCATGCGGTTGTGAATAACTGGAAAGCACGTGGCAAGCCGAACTATATTGAAGAGATTACTAACGGCGATCAAACCCCAGAAGCACTGTTACCGGGTGAGAAAATGGAAGGCGATGAAGAAGTTGATCCTTTGTTTGATCAAGTTGTCGAGCACGTGGTTCATTCACGTCGAGGTTCCGTTTCGGGTGTTCAGCGTCGATTCAAGATCGGTTATAACCGTGCCGCACGTATTGTCGAGCAACTTGAAGCGCAAGGTATTGTAAGTGCTCCGGGTCATAATGGTAATCGAGAAGTCTTAGCGCCAGCACCACCAAAAAATTAGTTCCACTAGGAACTCATACCCATTAAGTCGGTCAAATCGAAAATATGACAGACTTATGTTTTAACAGGATTATTGATGAAAAAAGTATTCGCACTTTTATTTATGAGCTTCTCAGTGTTTGCTTCTCCGAAAGAAGAGTTGAGTAGCCGCTTGGCATTGAACGCTGGCTTTAGTGCTGACTTTAAACAAGTTGTCACTAGCCCTGATGGTGACGTTGTTATGGAAGGTGAGGGCACGGTAGAGATTGCACGCCCAAGTTTATTCCGCTGGGAAACTACGTTCCCTGATGAAAACCTGCTGGTATCTGATGGTCAAAGCTTGTGGTACTACAGCCCGTTCATTGAGCAAGTGAGCATTTACTGGCAAGAACAAGCAACATCACAAACGCCTTTTGTACTGCTGACACGCAACCAAGAGAGCGATTGGGACAACTACAACGTCGCGCAAACTGGTAATCAATTTACGCTAACGCCAACGGCTGTGGATTCTAATCAGGGTGATTTCCAGATTAATATCACCCAAAAGGGCATTGTTCAGGGCTTTAATGTGATTGAACAAGATGGTCAGAAAGGGGAGTTTACCTTTAGCAATGTTGACTTAGGTAAGCCAGCAGCAGACCGCTTTACTTTTGTGGCGCCGCAAGGTGTCGAGGTCGACGACCAAAGAAATTGATCCAAACTGACAGATCGTTTGGTAGTAAGTCGATAGGCATTGATGCCATCAACGAATCAAGAGATTGCAATTGAGTAACTACAGCTTAGATTTTGCAGGGGACGAAGATTTTCGTCCCCTTGCTGCTCGTATGAGACCTGAAACTGTTGAACAGTATATCGGTCAGCAGCATATATTGGCTCCAGGTAAACCGCTTCGCAGAGCGTTGGAAGCGGGCCAGATTCACTCGATGATTTTATGGGGTCCTCCTGGCACCGGTAAAACCACGTTAGCGGAAGTGGCTGCGAACTATGCGAGCGCAGAGGTTGAACGCGTATCAGCGGTAACCTCGGGCGTAAAAGATATTCGAATTGCGATTGAAAAAGCGCGTGAAAACAAGCAAGCCGGGCGTAGAACAATTCTGTTTGTGGACGAAGTCCATCGCTTTAACAAAAGTCAGCAAGATGCGTTCTTACCTCATATCGAAGATGGCACGGTTACGTTTATCGGCGCGACTACAGAAAACCCTTCTTTTGAATTGAATAACGCTTTGTTGTCGCGTGCGCGAGTCTACAAACTGACTTCTCTCAATACTGAGGATATCTCCCTCGTTATTCGCCAAGCTATCGAAGATAAACAGCGTGGGTTGGGTGATGTGTCTGCCAATTTTGCCGATAACGTCTTAGATCGCCTTGCTGAACTGGTCAACGGTGACGCACGTATGTCGCTCAATTATCTTGAGCTGCTGTATGACATGGCAGAAGACAACGACAAAGGCGAGAAAGCGATAACGTTGCAGTTGTTAGCTGAAGTGGCTGGTGAAAAAGTCGCTCGTTTCGATAATAAGGGCGATATTTGGTACGACCTAATATCTGCGGTTCATAAGTCAATTCGCGGTTCCAACCCTGATGCGGCCTTGTATTGGTCGGCACGAATGATTGCGGCAGGTTGTGACCCTTTGTATATCGTAAGACGTTTGCTGGCGATTGCTTCTGAAGATATCGGTAACGCTGACCCTCGTGCCATGCAGGTAGCGATGTCAGCTTGGGACTGCTTTACTCGCATTGGCCCTGCGGAAGGGGAACGTGCGATTGCTCAAGCGGTTGTCTATTTAGCGTGTGCACCAAAGAGTAACGCCGTTTACACCGCTTGGAAACAAGCGTTGACCGATGCGCACAACCTTCCTGAATATGAAGTGCCTCATCATTTACGAAATGCACCGACAACTTTGATGAAGGACATGGGCTATGGGCAAGAATACCGTTATGCTCATGACGAACCAGGAGCCTACGCGGCTGGTGAAAAGTATCTGCCTCCTGAAATGGGAGAGAAGCAATACTATTTCCCAACAAAACGAGGCTTAGAGACCAAAATTGGCGAGAAGCTAGATTATCTGGCGGATTTGGACGCAAAAAGCCCACAAAAACGCTATGAAAAGTAGTCTTTTTTGGATATCGTTACCTAGTCATAAAATTTCAATTAAATCGTTATAAATTGGTCGAAATAGCACCAGTTTTAGGGGTTTAGCAGTGATTCAGTAGTAAAATACTGAATATTCAAATAACTAAAGCATAGGATTAGCAATGCTGGATTCTAAATTACTTCGAGCTGAGCTGGATGAAACAGCGGCAAAATTAGCACGTCGAGGCTTCACCCTTGATGTAGAGACAATTCGTGAACTTGAAGAAAAACGTAAGTCCCTTCAGATGAAAACTGAAGAGCTACAAGCGTTACGTAACTCTCGATCGAAGTCCATTGGTCAAGCGAAAGCAAAAGGCGACCATGAAGAAGCTGAGCGTATCCTTGCAGAAGTAGGCAACTTAGGCGCAGAACTAGACCAAGCTAAAGTCGCATTGGCTGACCTTCAATCTGAGCTAGAAACGATCACCATGTCTATTCCTAACCTTCCTGACGTAGAAGTGCCAGATGGTAAAGATGAAGACGACAACGTAGAAGTTTCTCGTTGGGGTCAACCTAAGACTTACGACTTTGAAGTGAAAGATCATGTAGATCTTGGCGAAATGTCTGGCGGTCTTGATTTTGCTAGCGCAGTTAAAATCTCGGGTTCTCGTTTCATCGTGATGAAAGGCAAATTTGCACGTCTGCACCGTGCTATTGCTCAGTTCATGCTGGATCTTCACACTGATGAGCACGGCTACACAGAAATGTACGTACCGTACCTAGTGAACCACGATAGCCTTTACGGTACTGGTCAACTTCCTAAGTTCGGCGAAGACTTGTTCCACACAAGCCCGTTAACTGAGCAAGTAAGTGACGTACCTCTTAAGACTCTATCGCTTATCCCTACTGCGGAAGTACCGGTAACGAACATGGTTCGTGACACAATTACTGATGAAGCTGAACTGCCACTTAAGATGACAGCTCACACGCCATGTTTCCGTTCTGAAGCGGGTTCTTACGGTCGTGACACTCGTGGTCTTATCCGTATGCACCAATTCGACAAAGTTGAATTAGTACAAATCACTAAGCCAGAAGACTCAATGGCAGCGCTTGAAGAGCTAACGGGTCACGCTGAGAAAGTACTTCAACTTCTAGAGCTTCCTTACCGTAAAGTGATTCTATGTACGGGTGACATGGGCTTCGGTTCTGCGAAAACTTACGACTTAGAAGTATGGGTTCCAGCACAAGAGACTTACCGTGAGATTTCTTCTTGTTCAAACATGTGGGATTTCCAAGCTCGTCGTATGCAAGCTCGTTTCCGTCGTAAAGGCGAGAAGAAACCTGAACTTGTACACACACTAAACGGTTCTGGCCTTGCTGTTGGTCGTACTATGGTTGCTATTCTTGAGAACAACCAAGAAGCTGACGGCCGTATTGCTATCCCAGCAGTACTTCAGCCATACATGGGCGGCGTAACGCACATTGGTTAGTTAGCTCCTAGAGCCCTATTAATTTTGTAACCCAGCCATTCGGCTGGGTTTTTTATTTGCGGTAAGATAAAGGTATACGTATAAGACGTGACCTGCATGAGTTAAGTAAAGCAGTGGCTATCTTTTAATGCGCTATCAATGGCGGAAACAAGTTGTTCGATGTGCTCAGGCTTGCTAATGAAAGGAGGCATCATATAAATCAACTTACCAAATGGGCGGATCCAAACGCCTTGCTCTACAAAGTGCGCTTGAATGGTTTCCATATCGACAGGCGTGTGAGTTTCAACAACGCCAATTGCGCCCAACCAGCGAACGTCTTTAACCAGATCATGCTCCAGCAGAGGTGGCAGTAACTCAGAAAAGAGCAGTTCAATCTGTTGAGTCTGATTTTGCCAATGACCTTGCTCTATGATGGATAAACTTGCCGCACCCACGGCGCAAGCTAATGGGTTCCCCATAAAGGTTGGTCCGTGCATAAAGCAGCCCGCTTCACCGCCACATACCGTATCAGCGACTTCTTTGCTCGCCAGCGTTGCTGACAGCGTCATGTAGCCGCCAGTCAGCGCTTTGCCTAAACATAGAATGTCCGGTTGAATGTCGGCATGTTCACACGCGAACAGTTTCCCTGTGCGGCCAAATCCGGTCGCAATCTCATCCAAAATAAGCAATACGTTAAATTCATCACACAGCAATCGCACCTGTTTCAGAAATTCAGGGTGGTAGATACGCATACCGCCAGCGCCTTGAACGATTGGCTCCAAGATCACGGCTGCGACGTCTTGATGATGTGTTGCTAGCTTTTCACGGAAGCTGTTTATGTCGTTAGCGTCCCATTGATCCCAAAAGCCTGTTTTCGGTGAATCTGCAAAAATGTGCTCAGGCAAAAAGCCTTTGTAGAGGCTGTGCATTGAGTTATCTGGGTCGGTCACTGACATCGCTGCAAAGGTATCACCGTGGTAGCCATCCCTGAGTGTGAGGAACTTCGAACGAGGTTGCCCTTTAGCATGCCAGTATTGCAGCGCCATTTTGAGGCTAACCTCTACCGCGACTGAACCTGAATCGGCCAAAAATACATGCTCAAGATTACTTGGTGCGAGATTCAAAAGCTTCTTACATAGATCGATAGCGGGCTGGTGGGTGATACCACCAAACATAACGTGTGAAACCTTATCGATTTGACTGTGGGCGGCGGCATTTAGCTCAGGGTGATTGTAGCCGTGGATGGTTGACCACCAAGATGACATACCATCAATAATTCGTTTTCCGCCTTCTAATTCTAGGTAAACACCGTCTGCATTGGTGACTGGATAGCAGGTCAGAGGTGTTAACGTTGATGTGTAGGGATGCCAGATATGCTGGCGATCAAAGGCGAGATCCATAGTAACTTCCATTCTTTTTGTGGTTGCAAAATAACCAGGTGTAAACTTTTGGCATTATCAATGTGTTGACAGTCTAAAGCTTGTCGGTAGACTAGCCAAGCATAAATGCAATCTCTATTGATAGAGATGAAACATCAAATAATAAAAAAGGATCGACACGTGGAAGTTCGTCATGACTGGACAGTTGCTGAAGTAACAGCGCTGCTTGAAAAACCGTTTATGGATTTAATGTTTGAAGCTCAAGTGGTCCATAGACAGTACCAAGAGCACAACCACGTGCAGGTGAGTACGCTTCTATCGATTAAGACCGGTGCTTGTCCTGAAGACTGTAAGTACTGTCCTCAAAGTGCTCACTACCGAACGGATGTCGACAAAGAACGCTTAATGGAAGTCGAGCGTGTTTTGGATGCGGCGCAAAAAGCCAAGAACGCAGGCTCGACTCGTTTCTGTATGGGCGCGGCATGGAAAAACCCGAAAGAGCGCGATATGCCTCACCTGACTGATATGATCAAAGGTGTGAAAGGTATGGGCCTAGAAACTTGTATGACACTGGGTATGCTTACACCAGATCAAGCTGGCGAGTTAGCAGACGCAGGTTTGGATTACTACAACCATAACCTTGATACGTCTCCTGAGTTTTACGGCAGCATCATCACCACTCGTACTTACCAAGATCGTTTAGATACGCTATCTCACGTACGTGATGCCGGTATGAAGATCTGTTCTGGTGGCATTATTGGTATGGGCGAAAGTACCAATGACCGTGCAGGTCTGCTGGTAGAGCTAGCGAACCTTCCGGTACACCCTGAGAGTGTGCCAATCAACATGCTCGTGAAAGTGAAAGGCACACCGATGGAAAACGTCGATGATGTTGAATCTTTTGACTTCATTAAGTTGATTGCGATTGCTCGTATTATGATGCCAATGTCTGCGGTTCGCCTATCTGCAGGTCGCGAGAATATGAACGAACAGATGCAAGCGATGTGTTTCATGGCTGGCGCGAACTCGATCTTCTACGGTTGTAAGCTACTGACTACACCAAACCCAGATGAAGACACGGATATGCAGCTTTTTAAGAAGTTAGGTATCAACAGCCAACAAGTGGCTCAGAAACCTGATGAAATTCAAGAAAACGAACTGTTAGATCAAGTGGTGGAGCGCGTTGCTGCTCGTCCAACGAAAGATGACATGTTCTACGATGCCACTGTTTAAATCTCGTATCAAAGGTGCCCTTGTTCAACGCCGCGAACAGGGGCTAACTCGTCAACTCAAGGTACTCGAAAGCAGTAATGGTCCTTTGCTTACTTGCGAAGGTTCTCGCTTCATCAATTTTTCGAGTAATGATTACCTAGGCTTGGCGAACGACCCTGAATTGGTGGAGGTGTGGCAAGCTGGGCTTTCCCTTTATGGTGCTGGCAGTGCGGCATCGCCATTGGTCACGGGTTTTAGTCCTGCTCATCGAAACTTAGAAGCTCAGCTGTGCGAATGGTTGGGCTTTGAACGTGCCATTCTCTTTAGTTCTGGTTTCAGTGCCAATCAAGCCTTGTTGTTTTCTCTGCTCGAAAAAGGCGACTCTCTGTTGCAAGACAAATTTAACCACGCCTCTTTGATGGAAGCGGGGATGCTTTGTCCTGCAACAATGAAACGCTTTAAGCACAACGATACACAACATCTAGAGTCGTTATTAGGTCGGTCTCCACAATCGTTAGTCGTCACTGAAGGCGTATTCAGCATGGATGGTGACCAAGCGCCTCTCGAATATATCTCTAGCCTGACTAATCAATACGACAGTTGGTTGGCGATTGATGATGCCCACGGTATTGGCGTATTAGGTGATAAAGGGGCAGGGAGCTGCAACGCCGCACAAATCTCACCTGATATCTTGGTGGTGACCTTTGGTAAAGCATTTGGCCTTTCTGGTGCTGCGATTCTTTGTTCGTCAGAAGTGGGGGATTACTTAACGCAGTTTGCGCGTCATCATGTGTATTCGACGGCGATGCCACCTTCACAAGCGGTGGCTTTGTCTCATGCGTGTCAGATGATTCAGACGCAAGAGTGGCGCCGAGAAAAGCTGACTGAGTTAGGGGCTCTCTATACAGAGCAGGTAAATGATTTGAAAGGCTTTGTGGATACTCAGACGCCGATCAAGCCGTTTTTAATCGGCGAAGCCCAATCTGCACTATCTATTGCTGAAGAGTTAAAGCAAAACCAAGTTTGGGTGACCGCAATAAGGCCGCCAACTGTTCCTGTTGGAACCGCTCGATTACGAATCACGTTAACGGCAAATCATAGCCATGAACAGATTCTCCAGCTAACCAGGTCGTTGCATCAAGCCATTGAGCGAAATATCGACTCAGGCATTAAATCGGGTATCCATCCAAGCTTTGAATCAAATAAAGAGGCTCAGTAAATGTCACAAGAAGCAGTAGTGCATAATTACGTTGGCCAAGATAAGAGTGCGATTGCCGAAGCCTTTGGTAAAGCAGCAACAACCTATGACAAACACGCTGAATTTCAGCGCGATGTTGGCCACCGATTACTGGATAAATTACCCAGCGATCTGTCAGGCTTTAAGGTGCTGGATCTAGGTTGTGGTACTGGCTATTTCTCCGAGCAACTTGTAAAACGAGGCGCCGAAGTGGTTTGCGCTGATCTTTCTGTTGGAATGCTAGCAACAGCAGAGAAGCGGTGTGGTGCATCTGTCTCTTTATACCAACAAGCCGATGCTGAACAATTGCCGTTTGAAGATGGGTGTTTTGACATCGTTTTCTCTAGCCTTGCGTTGCAATGGTGTGACGACTTGTCGTCGCCTTTGAGAGAGATGAAGCGTGTTACAGCGGCTGGTGGGCGTGTTATTTTCTCAACTTTGCTTGATGGGTCACTGTTTGAACTGGAAAAGTCATGGTCCAAAATTGACGCACATCAACACGTTAACCATTTTATTACAATCAATCAGGTAAAAATTGCGTTAGCGCAATCTAGCTGTACTGCTCATCAACTAGACTTGCCCACCATCACTGTTTGGTACGACACTGCGTTTGAACTGATGCGCGACCTTAAAGGCATCGGCGCTAATCACGTAAGTGGTCGCTCACAAGGTTTAACAAGTCGTCGTATGTTGCAGCTTGTTGAACGGGAATATCGAGAGTTCAAAAATCATCAAGGTTTCTTACCAGCAACATATCAAGTTTGTTTAGGGGTTATTCAATTATGATTGATGCATTATTCATTGCAGGTACGGATACCGAAGTGGGAAAAACTGTGGTTTCAAAAGCGATTCTTCAAGCTTTGGCCGCACAAGATTTATCAACAATTGGCTACAAGCCAGTTGCTGCAGGATGTGAACGATCCCCTGAAGGGTTACGTAACAGTGATGCGCTGCATCTTCAAGAAGCAGCGACGCAATATATTGCTTACAAGGACGTTAATCCGTACGCGTTGCTACTGCCATCATCGCCTCACGTCGCCGCGAAGCATGACGGTGTCGTAATTGATGAAGCGGTATTATCAGCGAAGCTAGAACAGCATAAGCAGAACTCTGACATCGTTTTAGTTGAAGGTGCTGGTGGTTGGCGTGTACCGGTTTCAGATGACGAATACTTGTCTAGCTGGATTAAGAAAGAGCAGCTTCCAGTTGTATTGACGGTAGGTATTAAGCTGGGTTGTTTGAGCCACGCTCTATTAACCGCAGAAGCGATTCGTGCAGATGGTCTAAATCTAGTCGGTTGGGTAGCAAACCGCATTAACCCAGGCACTGAACACTACGCAGATATTATTGCGATGCTTGAAGATAAGCTTGGTGCGCCAAAGTTAGGTGAGATCCCTTACGTACCAAAAGCGAAGTCTAAGAATATTGGTAAGTACATTAATGTACAGCCATTGCTTGAACTTTAATTCTCAAGTTATACGTGAAACAAGAAAAGGGCTGCGATTGCAGCCCTTTTGCTATTTTAAGCCTGTGTAGAGTTAAGCTTGGGATTAATGCTCTTTTGTCAGTCCCATTAGTGCTTGTTGTGTCTCTGTTATATTGGTCTGCGCTGCTTGTGGCGTAAGAATACCGATCTGTTTCTTTGCTTCTTCTTCAGTAATCCCTAGGTGACAGCACAGTAAATCAATAGCCATTTGAGTGTTAGTACCTTCAACCATGATTGTTCCCTTGTTGTACATGGACAAGCCAATAAATCATCTGAAGCCACTGTAAACGGATTGTTATATCGATACCATACGACTTAGGTCTAATAGAATGCGAGTAATCCGAATGCAGCTTCGTAATCAAATGTTGCAATTTAATGCTTAACCTTGTTTTCTTAATCTAAGACTATATGTATAAGTAAGTATAAGTCTTCAAGGTTGGAATATATTGCTCTCTGCCTTGTATCTATAACAATGAGTTTACAAAAATAGCTTTGATGCGGAGATAAGTAATGAAGCGAGTAATGTTGTTCCTTGCAACCAACCTTGCGGTTGTATTGGTACTAAGTGTTGTTCTTAATATTGTATACGCAGTCACAGGTATGCAACCAGGAAGCCTCTCAGGCTTGCTGCTAATGGCTGCGGTGTTTGGTTTTGGCGGCTCATTCATTTCATTAATGATGTCAAAGAAAATGGCGCTACGCTCAGTAGGCGGCATGGTCATTGAAAGCCCGCGTAATGAAACAGAACATTGGTTGATGGAGACGGTAAGCCGTCAAGCTCAACAAGTTGGTATTGGTATGCCAACAGTGGCGATCTACGACTCACCAGACATCAACGCATTCGCGACAGGTGCTAAGCGTGACGATTCATTGGTAGCGGTATCAACAGGCTTGCTACACAACATGACGCGTGATGAAGCTGAAGCGGTATTAGCGCATGAAGTTAGCCACATCGCGAACGGCGATATGGTGACCATGACGTTAATGCAGGGGGTTGTGAACACGTTCGTTATCTTCTTATCTCGTTTCATCGCCAACATTGTTGCGTCAAATGACAGCGAAGAAGAGGGTGGCAGCAATATGATGGTGTACTTCGGTGTATCTATGGTGCTGGAGTTGGTATTTGGTTTCTTAGCAAGCTTCATTACGATGTGGTACAGCCGTCATCGTGAATTCCATGCTGATGCAGGTGCAGCAAACCTAGTGGGTAAAGAGAAGATGATTGCAGCGCTAGAGCGTCTAAAGGTGAGCCACGAGCCACAACTAGAAGGTTCTATGATGGCATTTGGTATCAACGGTAAAAAGTCTCTAACAGAACTTCTAATGAGCCATCCACCACTAGATAAGCGTATTGCGTCTCTACGTAACATGTAGTCGCTAGGTATTCTGTCGTCGCTAGTCGATAAGATACCTTTGAAAGGCTTTCCTCGGGAGGCCTTTTTTGATCTTGGTGTTTAAGACAGTAAGTATCCGAGGGGTATGTGTTTGGTAATTGAGGGGTACTGGTGACTGAGGGCTACGATATTTAATGGGTGATACCTCATGAACTGATATAAGTAGGGTGATTAGAAGGGGGACTTTGTGTTTTTTTGATTGCAGCTCTTGCTCAGTACACTTTGTTTCGCTCAAAAAAAAGGCTTCCACATGGGAAGCCTTAGTCTATTCTGTAATTCGAAATTCGAATCTTACAGCTTGTCAGTTAGCTCGATTGCTTGACCGATGTAGTTCGCTGGTGTCATCTCTTTCAGGCGAACTTTCTCGTCTGCAGGGATTTCAAGACCGTCGATGAATGCACGCATGCCTTCGCCATCTACACGCTTACCACGAGTTAGCTCTTTTAGCTTCTCGTATGGCTTCTCGATACCGTAACGACGCATTACTGTTTGTACTGGTTCAGCCAGTACTTCCCAGTTCTTATCTAGTTCAGCAAGTAGCGCTTCACGATTAACTTCTAGCTTGCTAATACCTTTCAGAGTTGAAGTGTATGCAATGATTGCGTAGCCAACACCAACACCTAGGTTACGAAGAACCGTAGAGTCAGTTAGGTCACGTTGCCAGCGAGAAACTGGAAGCTTTTGTGCAAGGTGGCTAAATACTGCGTTAGCTAGACCAAGATTGCCTTCAGAGTTTTCGAAGTCAATTGGATTAACTTTATGCGGCATTGTCGAAGAACCGATTTCGCCAGCAATAGTCTTCTGCTTGAAGTGACCAAGAGCGATGTAACCCCAAACGTCACGGTCGAAGTCTAGAAGTATTGTGTTGAAACGAGCAACAGCGTCGAATAGCTCAGCGATGTAATCGTGAGGTTCGATTTGAGTTGTGTACGGGTTCCAAGTTACGCCAAGAGATTCAGTGATGAACTCTTCGCTGAACTGGTGCCATTCAACTTCAGGGTATGCAGAAAGGTGAGCGTTGTAGTTACCTACAGCACCGTTGATTTTCGCTAGGATCTCAACGCTTTCGATTTGCTTGTATTGACGTTCCATGCGGTATGCAACGTTAGCCATCTCTTTGCCCATCGTAGAAGGAGAAGCTGGCTGACCGTGTGTACGAGATAATAGAGGAATATCACGGTACTCGTTCGCAAGTGCTTTGATAGCATCAATTACGTTGCGAATTTCTGGAAGAATCACTGTGTCACGAGCTTCTTTAAGCATAAGCGCGTGAGATGTGTTGTTGATGTCTTCAGAAGTACATGCAAAGTGAATGAATTCGTTAACTGCGTGAAGCTCAGGAACGCCAGCAACTTTCTCTTTCAAGAAGTATTCAACCGCTTTAACGTCGTGGTTTGTCGTGCGCTCAATTTCTTTGATACGCAGAGCGTCTTCTTCGCTGAAGTTAGCGGCTAGTTCATCAAGAAACTGGTTAGCTTCTGCACTGAACGCTGGTACTTCTTTGATTGCATCAGTTGCTGCAAGCTTTTGTAACCAACGAATTTCAACGATAGAGCGGTACTTTAGTAGTCCAAACTCACTAAAGATGCTGCGTAATGCAATAGTCTTACTTCCGTAACGGCCGTCTACTGGTGAAACAGCAGTCAATGCTGACAGTTCCATGGTGTTCTCCTGAATTGAGTTTTCTAAATTTTGAGAGGTTTATACCAGTAACAATCTCAATTGTCACGCACATTGCGCAATCGTTTGCGTGAGAGTTGTGTTGATATAAAAAACAAGCTCGCGACGAGGCGCGAGCTAATAAATTACATTCGAGCTAGTAGGATTTGAGCCTGCTCGATCATCTTCTTGCGACCGAAGATAAGATGGCGGCGTTTACCACCAACCTGGCGCCAAAGAACAGCGCTTCGAATTCCTGATAGAAGCAGCGCACGAACCTTATGTTGGCTCGACGTCTGTTGAAGTACAGCCGGCGTACCAGAAACCTGAATGCGCGGGCCGATTGGGCTCACTACATCTAGGTAGATGCTCGCAAGGTTGCTGATCATTTGCTCGTCAAATAGATCAAAGTGCTCCGTTTGACGTTCTGCAGTTTGAATGCGATCACCAAGCTGAGACATAGAATCGTTGCGAGAAGATAGCTTACGCTCAAGCGCCATTAAGCTGATGATGTAACGAGTGATATCGCTACCCGCTGGAGTACTATCGATACCTTTAACTAAGCACTCGAGGCCAAGCTTTAGGTTCGCTTCTCGGCCAAACACACCCACGGTATTCACTGGGTTGGTATTTACAATGGCACTGAGTGAAGCTTCGAAGGCATCTTTATCACAATGGCCGTCTTTCGCTACTTGTTGAACCAAAGCCACAGCTTGGCAAATTCCGGCGAAAGCAATAGTACGGTCATAAAGTGTATTAGCCACGTAGTAACTCCTAGTTGTCTTCTATCGTTTGTCGTTTGATTGATTAGATGCGCTTTTCGATGATACCACCACCAAGACATACTTCGCCTTGGTAGAATACCGCTGATTGGCCTGGGGTCACAGCAATTTGTGGCTCATCAAAGATAACCTTAATGTTCTCATCATCAATTGGGATGATTGTACAAGGAATATCGGTTTGACGGTAACGTGTTTTTACCGTGCATGTCATAACTTCAGTAATTGGTGTGCGATTTACCCAATGAAGCTGAGATGCGATCAAACCTTCTGATTTCAGAAGCGGGTGGTCTTTGCCTTGTACTGCGATCAGTACATTACGCTTAAGGTCTTTTTCACCAACAAACCATGGTTCTTCATTACCGCCACCACCTTTGGTGCCGCCGATATGTAGGCCTTTACGCTGACCTAGCGTGTGGTACATCAAGCCTTGGTGTTGACCAATCACTTGGCCTTCTGGTGTTTCTATGTTACCCGGTTGTGCTGGTAGGTATTTGCCAAGGAACTCTGTAAACTTACGTTCACCAATAAAGCAGATACCTGTTGAATCTTTCTTCTTCGCGGTGATCAAGTCTTGTTCTTCCGCAATGCGTCGCACTTCAGGCTTCTCTAATTCACCAACAGGGAATAGGCTGCGTGCTACTTGATCTGAGCTAAGCGTATATAGGAAATAGCTTTGGTCTTTGTTGCTGTCTAGGCCACGTAGCATTGCTGGCTTAATGCCAGCATCTAGCTCTTCTTGAGTAGGGAAAGTACGACGCACGTAGTGACCCATCGCTATATAATCTGCGTCTAGCACTTCATCCGCAAACTCTAAGAATGCTTTGAATTTGATTTCTTTGTTACAAAGGATATCAGGGTTAGGAGTACGACCTGCTTTGTATTCTTCAAGGAAGTATTCGAATACGTTGTCCCAATATTCTGCAGCAAAGTTGATAGTGTGAAGGTGGATTCCTAATTTGTCACATACCGCTTGAGCATCAGCAAGATCTTCAGCTGCCGTGCAGTACTCTTCGTTATCATCTTCTTCCCAGTTTTTCATGAAAAGGCCTTCTACCTGATAGCCTTGTTGCTGAAGAAGATACGCCGATACTGACGAATCTACACCGCCGGACATACCGACAATTACTTTCTTTTCGCTGTTTCCAGAGCTGATATCTGACATGTCTAAACACCGTTACTATTACTTGGTCGCAGATTCTAACAGAAAGAGAAACGCCGTGACAGATCCGAGACCGGAATCACAGTTTCATTTGCACAAAATAGTGCGCTGACTTTGTTAGAGAATTGCATGAGAGCGAGGTGAGTCGCTAGGATGTCAGAAGTATATGTGGCATAGTCGCTCGAAATCCAAGACCTGAGATAAAAAATGTCTGAACAAAATGAATTTATGCAAGAAGAAGAGTTGATTGAGATTATTGAAAATCAGCTTGAAGATGGCGAACCTGTAAAAGTAAAAGAGACGCTAATGCGTTTAATGATGACAGGCACTCCTCGTGAAGAGGCGATTGCGGCGATGGCATGTGCATTGGCTATTGAAGTGTTTGATGTAATGAAGAACGGTGCAGAGTTTAATCAAAAGCGTTATGCAGAGCATTTAGGAATGTTGCCTGATCTAAGCTTTATGGAAGGCGAATAAAAAAATAGTTCGGCAAACGTTTGCTATAGTTTGAAAGATTGCCGCGTTAAATATAGCGCGGTAGAATCCGCCACCTATTTCCCCTTGACTTAGACTAGCCCTATGAAATTCCCTGGACAACGTAAATCAAAGCATTACTTTCCGGTTCACGCACGTGACCCTCTAGTGAGCCAAGCTCAAAGTAGTAAAAGAATGTCACGCACTCATATTATCGGTATTGACCAAACCTTGGTGGATATTGAAGCAAAAGTGAGTTCCGAACTTATTGAGAAGTATGGTTTAAGTAAAGGGCATTCATTGGTTATCGGTGACGAAGCCGCTGAGTCTTTATATCAAGAATTAAAAGAACATTGCCTAATTACCAATGAGTACGCTGGTGGCACAATAGGTAATACATTACACAATTATTCCGTACTGGCGGATGATCGCTCAACACTGCTTGGTGTAATGAGTCAAGATATTAAGATTGGTAGCTATGGTTACCGTTATTTATGTAATACATCAAGCAGAATGGATCTGAACCACTTACAAGGGGTAGATGGCGCAATTGGTCGCTGCTTTGCATTAATTACAGAAGATGGTGAACGTACTTTCGCAATCAGCGAAGGTCAGATGAACCAATTAAATCCAGAAAGTATTCCAGAGAAAATTTTCAAAAGTGCTTCTGCTTTAGTATTAACGGCATATTTAGTTCGTTGTAAGCCAGGCGATCCTATGCCTGAAGCAACAATGAAAGCTATTGAATATGCGAAAAAATATGATGTGCCCGTTGTTTTAACGTTAGGTACAAAGTTCGTTATTCAAGATGATCCTGAATTTTGGAAAGACTTCTTAGAGCAACACGTAACGGTTGTTGCAATGAACGAAGATGAAGCGGAAGCCCTAACCGGTGAAAGTGATCCGCTTGCTGCCTCAGACAAAGCGCTAGAGTGGGTGGACTTAGTTCTCTGTACGGCTGGCCCTGTTGGCCTATTCATGGCGGGTTACACTGAAGATGCAGCAAAGCGTGAAACATCACTGCCTTTACTTCCTGGTTCAATTGCAGAATTCAACCGTTTTGAATTTAGCCGTCCTGCGCATAAAGATTTATGTGAGAACCCGACTAAGATCTATTCTCATATTGCCCCTTACATGGGTGGCCCAGAAACGATCAAAAATACCAATGGTGCTGGTGATGCGGCGTTGTCTGCTCTATTACATGATATGGCGGCAAATAAATACCATAAAGAAAATGTACCAAATTCGAGTAAGCACCAACATTCATTCTTGACGTACTCTTCTTTCTCACAAGTTTGTAAATATTCAAACCGTGCTAGTTATGAAGTGTTAGTTCAACACTCACCACGTTTATCTCGTGGTCTTCCTGAAAGAGAAGATAGTCTAGAAGAAGCTTACTGGGAAAGATAATACGCTTTACTTATCAAATCCATTTCTAGTGATGAATTTGAAATATAAAAAAAGGCTTCGAAAGAAGCCTTTTTTATTTCTGAATATATTGAAGCCGTAAATAATACTTTGGTCGACTGTAATATTAATTCAATTGCTGAGTGTGTGGTGAGTCACCCATTGAAGGTTTAGCTAGATTGCAAACTCTTCTAGAGATTTACCAGCATCTAGTTGCTCTTGGATAGCTGAAGGCGTACGGCCTTGACCTGTCCAAGTTTTCTCGTTGCCGTTTGCGTCTACGTATTTGTATTTCGCTGGGCGAGGAGCGCGTTTAGCTTTAGTTGTTTTAGATTTTGCTTCACCAGAAAGAGCTGCAATAAGATCGGCAACATCAATTCCGTCTTTTGCAATTTGTTCAGCGATAGCAGAAAGCTTAGCTTCTTGTTCTGCTTTAGCAGCACGTTCTTCAGCTTCAGATTCTTGACGCTCTTGTACAACAATAGTTAGCTTGTCTAGCGCTTCTTCAAGTTGCTCAAGAGTTAATTCACGTGAGAATGCACGAAGGCTGCGGATATTTAATAAAGTTTTTGTTAATTCAGACATGATATTTCCCATCAAGGTAAACCAAATAATCCTGCTAATAATAAACAGAGCACAGGAATAAAACAAATAGTATTTCTAGTAAAGGTTATTTAAATATAAAAGTGAGATGAATAGTTGAAAATGAAGAGATACATTCCTCTATTGAATTTCTAATAATCATTAGAGTATCTAAAAATAGATATGTGACTTGTAGAGCAGCAACCTTATGTTGATTATTTTCTAGTATTACGTTACTAACAAAACCCTATTTTTCTCGGAATGATATGTTGCATTGTTGCTTTTGATGGGTACAATTGCGGCTACCTGATGCGATGCTTCAGTTAATTTATTGTTAAACTCTGGTTTCAATGGTTAATGATGTTATCGCACGTAGAGGTGCAATTATGAAGAGTAGTTATCGTTGGGGTGATGCCAATGAACGAGAATGAAAGGTGTAATTGCCGAAGTAAATTGTATATCTAAGCAATTTGCTGGGGTTGTGCTCAATAGGTACAACACTGCCATAGTCTTAATTTTAAACTATGGAGCGCTACTGTAGGGTTGGGTGAAGTGTTCACTTCCCTTTCGCTTAGTTCAACATGAGCTTGATAAATCGTATCAAGTTTATCTGCAGTAGATCTCTAGCCAAATAAAAAACTGGTTCTTGAAGATCATGAATTTAATAGATTTCGCAACATCACCTTTATCTTTGCTTCCTCCACTTGTGGCTTTAAGTCTTGCTATTGTTACCCGTCGTGTATTGGTTTCTTTGGGGGTTGGTATCGCTATGGGGGCTATTTTACTTGCTGACTATTCAGTAGGGAACGCAGCTAGCTACGTGTTTACCAAAGCTTCAGGAGTTTTCATAGAAGATGGTGGTATTAATACATGGAACATGAGTATTATTGCATTCCTAATTATTCTTGGAATGACAACTGCACTGTTAACACTGTCTGGCGGTACTCGTGCATTCGCCGAGTGGGCTCAATCCCGTGTTAAGAGCAAACGTGGTTCAAAACTACTTGCTGCTTTCCTAGGTGTATTCATCTTTGTTGATGATTACTTCAATAGCTTAGCGGTAGGTGCAATCTCTCGCCCTGTCACAGACCGTTTCTACGTATCGCGCGCTAAGCTTGCTTATATTCTTGATTCTACTGCGGCTCCAATGTGTGTGATCATGCCAGCTTCTAGCTGGGGTGCGTACATCATTACTATTATTGGTGGCATCTTAGTAACACACGGTGTGACAGAGTATTCTGCGCTGGGTGCTTACGTTCGTCTTATTCCAATGAACTTCTATGCGGTATTTGCACTTCTTATGGTGTTTGCCGTTGCATGGTTCGGCTTAGACGTAGGTAAAATGCGTGAACATGAAATTGAAGCATCTCAAGGCCGCGGTTTTGACGGAGACAACGATCAAAAGCAAGCTCACGATCTAAACGAAGAGCTAGATATTAAAGAAAGCGATAATGGTTCTGTATCTGATCTAGTGATGCCAATCGTATCGTTAATTGTAGCGACCGTTGCCGCAATGCTGTACACAGGCGGCCAATCGCTGGCTGCTGATGGCCAAGCATTCAACCTTCTAGGTGCATTCGAAAACACTGATGTAGGTAAGTCTCTTGTTTATGGTGGTATTATTGGCCTGTTGTTTGCGTTAGCAACCGTGTTCAAGCAGAAGCTATCGATGTCTGACATTGCAAGAACGATGTGGATTGGTGCAAGCTCAATGTTTGGCGCTATCTTGATTCTTGTGTTTGCATGGACAATCGGTTCTGTAATCGGCGACATGAAAACAGGTTCGTACTTATCATCTCTAGCGACGGGCAACATCGACTACCACTGGCTACCTGTTATCTTGTTTCTTCTTGCTGGCCTGATGGCATTCTCAACAGGAACCTCTTGGGGTACGTTCGGTATCATGTTACCTATCGCGGGTGATATGTCTGCAGCATCTGATATCGCGCTAATTCTGCCGATGCTCAGTGCGGTTCTGGCTGGTTCTGTATTTGGTGACCATTGTTCTCCTATCTCAGATACAACGATTCTTTCTTCGACAGGGGCTCGTTGTAACCATATTGATCACGTCGCAACTCAGCTTCCTTACGCGTTGTCTGTGGCACTCGTGTCGTGTATCGGTTTCATCACCCTAGGTATGACTGCATCGATTGCTATTGCATTTAGCTCTGCATCTCTAGCATTTGTTTTTGTGTGTTTTGTATTAGCTTATTTCTCTCGTAGTAAAATGGCGAAGTGCAAAAGCTAATCTGCACTTGATCTAATAATGAAAAGGGAGACTGTGGTTTCCCTTTTTTGTGCCTGCTGAATGAATTTGAAATTTAGTGAAAAAAGTTAAAATTAATAGTTGAAAAAGGATGTCAGCTTAGTTAGTGTGGATACAAGTCAGCAAACAACCTAAGAGCCGATTAAGTATGCGTAAATTAGTAATGAACATTCATCACCATCATCACCCTATCTAGTCTTTCGGGGAGATTTACGTATACCCGGGAGCAAGAATTCTCCCGGAGGTTAAGTCAAAAAATTTAGATTTAAACCCTCGGGACGACAAAGTCTTCCGAGGGTTTTTTAGTTTTAGCGCTTTTAAATAATCAATAAATTCAAATATTTGCACAGGGATACAGCAATGCAGACACAACGCCTAAGAATCGCAATACAAAAGAAAGGTCGCTTAAGTAAAGAGTGCCAAGAGCTACTAAAAAAATGTGGTGTTAAATTTAACATCATGGGTGAGCGCTTAGTGGTTCACTCACTAAATATGCCAATCGACTTGTTGCTTGTTCGTGATGACGACATACCAGGTCTTATCATGGACGGTGTGGTTGATTTAGGCTTCATTGGTGAAAACGAACTAGAAGAAGTTCGTCTAGACCGTGTTGCTCTAAAAGAGCCATCAGAGTTTCGCACACTACGTCGTTTAGATTTCGGTGATTGCCGTCTTTCTATCGCTATCAATAAAGACGAAGAATACAACGGCCCACAAGATCTCGCGGGCAAGCGTATTGCGACCACTTACCCACACCTGCTTAAAGCCTACATGGACGATCAGGGTGTTGAATTCAGCACTTGTATGCTAACAGGCTCGGTTGAAGTTGCTCCTCGCGCAGGTTTAGCTGACGCTATCGCCGATTTAGTTTCTACTGGCGCAACGCTAGAAGCGAATGGCCTAAAAGAAGCAGAGGCTATCTTCCAATCTAAAGCAACACTGATTCAACGTGTTGGTGATTTCGACGCAGACAAAACCGCATTGATTGAAAAACTACTGACTCGTATGCAGGGTGTTCAGCAAGCGAAAGAGTCGAAGTACATCATGCTTCACGCACCAACGTCTCAACTAGAGCAAATTAAAGCGCTATTGCCTGGGGCTGAAGATCCTACTGTTCTTCCTCTATCTACAGACAAAGACAAAGTTGCCGTTCACCTAGTCAGTACTGAGAACTTGTTCTGGGAAACTATGGAACAGCTTAAAGAGTTGGGTGCAAGCTCGATTCTAGTATTACCAATCGAAAAAATGATGGGGTAGTGATGATGAGAACCGTTGTTTGGCAATCTTTAAGTGAATCACAGCAAGACTCGGTATTAGAGCGTCCAGCTATTACTGAAGGTGCAAACATCACAGCGACTGTTTCTGATGTTATTGCAAAAGTACGAAATGAAGGTGATGCCGCGCTTAGAGAGCTGACTGCAAAGTTTGATGGTGTGACTCCAGAATCGATTCGAGTTAGCTCGGGTGAGATCGAAGAGGCGTGTGCTCGTCTAACACCAGAAATGAAGCAAGCGCTAGAACAAGCTTATAGCAATATTGCGAAGTTCCACGAAGCTCAAAAGCCACAGCCTATTAAGGTTGAGACACAGCCTGGTGTTGTATGTGAGCAGGTGACGCGTGCAATTAATACTGTTGGCCTTTATATTCCAGGTGGCAGTGCACCACTTCCTTCAACGGTTCTTATGCTAGGTGTACCCGCTCAAATTGCAGGTTGCCGCAAAGTTGTACTTTGTTCGCCTCCGCCAATCGCTGATGAAATATTGTACGTTGCTAAGCTTTGTAAAATCGACGAAGTTTACAATGTCGGTGGTGGTCAAGCCGTTGCTGCAATGGCTTACGGTACTGAGAGTGTTGCTAAAGTTGATAAGATTTTCGGCCCAGGTAATGCCTACGTAACGGAAGCGAAGCGTCAAGTGAGTAATGATTTTCGTGGTGCGGCGATTGATATGCCTGCCGGTCCATCAGAAGTGTTAGTGATTGCCGATGAAACCGCTGATGCAGACTTTATTGCTGCGGATCTATTGAGCCAAGCGGAACATGGTCCTGATTCTCAGGTTGTCCTGGTAACACCATCTCCAGTGGTTGCAGACCAAGTAACGGATGCGGTGCAGAAACAACTGAAAGAGTTGTCTCGCGCTAATATCGCTCAGCAAGCCTTGGCATCTAGCTTGATTATCATCTCAGAATCAATCACTCAAGCTATCGCAATTTCGAACTTCTACGGGCCTGAGCACTTGATTGTTCAGACCAAGAACCCACGTGAATTGCTGCCATTGTTGGATAACGCGGGTTCTATCTTCCTGGGTGACTGGTCTCCGGAATCTGCAGGTGATTATGCATCTGGCACAAACCACGTACTACCGACTTACGGTTACACCAAAACGTATTCGAGCTTAGGTTTAGCGGATTTCTCTAAACGTATGACAGTACAAGAACTAACAGCCGATGGCTTGAAAGGCTTAGCACCAACAGTCGTGACGATGGCTGAAGCCGAAGGTTTGGATGCTCACAAGCGTGCTGTGACTATCCGAGTTGAAAAATTAAATAAAGAGAATTAAGGGCAGGGCATGGAAAAGTTAGCAAGAAAAACAGTTCAGGCTCTTACACCTTACTTGTCTGCAAGACGAATTGGTGGCAGCGGAGATATATGGTTGAATGCCAACGAATCTCCATTTGATAACGAGTACAACATAAACCTATCTCGTCTTAACCGCTACAGCGAATGTCAGCCAAAAGAGTTGATTGATGCTTACGCTCAATATGCAGGTGTAACGCCGGAGCAAACACTGACAACACGTGGTGCTGACGAAGGTATTGAACTTTTGATTCGAGCTTTCTGTGAGCCGAACGAAGATGCGATCCTTTACTGTCCTCCGACTTACGGCATGTACGCAGTGAGTGCGGAAACCATTGGTGTTGAACGTAAAATCGCGCCTTTGACGTCTGAATGGCAATTGGATCTTCCTGCTATTGAAGCGCAACTAGACAACGTAAAAGTCGTGTTTGTTTGCAGTCCAAATAACCCAACCGGCAATTTGGTTAATCGAAAAGACATCATAAAGCTGCTTGAAATGACGCAAGACAAAGCGATTGTTGTAATGGATGAAGCGTATATCGACTTTTGCCCGGAAGCGTCAACCGTCGATTTACTTGAACAATACCCGAACCTTGCGATTCTACGTACTCTTTCTAAAGCTTTCGCATTAGCCGGTTTACGCTGTGGCTTTACTTTAGCAAATCAAGAACTGATCGATGTTCTATTGAAAGTGATTGCGCCATACCCTGTGCCAATCCCTGTTGCTGATATTGCTGTTCAAGCACTTTCGGAACATGGGCTTGCAAGAGCGAAGTACCAAGTTTTGGATCTAAGTGCTAACCGAGCGTATTTGCAAGCGGGTTTATTGAGTATACCTCAAGTGACGGTCTTTGATGGTTGGGGTAACTACTTATTGGTTAAATTCCCGAATGGCGATGAGCTATTCAAAGCGGCTTGGGACACTGGCATTATCTTACGTAACTCGCCAATCGAAGATTGTGTTCGCATTAGTATTGGTAACCGCGAAGAGTGCGAAAAGACACTCGGATTCATTCGTAACTTTTTTCAGTAACGAACGCTTACCAGTAATCACATTGGTCAGTTGTGTTTAATCAACATGACTGGCAAATGAATCAGACATTTGGGCTAGCGGTTGATTTTAGCTAGGCCACCAGATTTAAAATTAAAAGGAAGTTCAAGTGAGTAAACAACAGAAAATACTTTTTATAGACCGTGATGGCACCTTAATTGTTGAGCCGCCAGTCGATTTTCAAGTAGACCGTTTAGACAAACTAAAATTCGAACCGCTCGTGATTCCTAGCTTGTTAGCGTTGCAAGATGCAGGCTACCGCTTAGTGATGGTCACTAACCAAGATGGTCTAGGTACCGATAGCTACCCACAAGAAGATTTCGGTGCACCACACAATATGATGATGGAGTTCTTCGAATCTCAAGGCGTTAAGTTTGACGATGTTCTTATTTGCCCTCACTTTGATGAAGACAACTGTTCTTGCCGCAAGCCTAAGTTGGGTATGGTTAAAGAGTACCTACAGGGCGGTAAAGTAGACTTCCAAAAGTCAGCCGTGATTGGTGACCGAGTGACAGATCTTCAACTTGCTGAGAACATGGCAATTCGCGGTATTCAATATGGCCCGGATGCAGAAACGGAAGGCACGCTTAACTGGCCACAAATCGTTAAAGATCTAACGGTTAACGCTCGTGTTGCTGAAGTAGTTCGTACCACTAAAGAAACCGATATCAAGGTGGCAGTAAACCTTGATGAAACTGGTGGCAACAAGATCGATACGGGCATGGGCTTTTTTGATCACATGCTTGATCAAATCGCTACCCATGGCGGTTTCCAAATGAACCTAACTGTGAAGGGTGACCTACATATTGATGATCACCACACTGTGGAAGACACCGCACTTGCATTAGGCCAAGCACTTAAAGATGCGTTAGGTGAAAAGCGTGGCATTGGCCGTTTCGGTTTCAGCCTACCAATGGATGAATGTTTGGCTCAGTGTGCGTTAGACCTATCTGGTCGTCCGTACCTAAAATTTGATGCTAAGTTTAGCCGCGAGCAAGTGGGTGATCTTTCAACTGAGATGGTGGTTCACTTCTTCCGTTCTCTAACCGATACACTGGCTTGTACGTTACACCTTTCTTCTAATGGCAATAATGATCACCACATCATTGAGAGCCTATTTAAAGCGTTTGGTCGTACTCTTCGCCAAGCAATTAAAGTTGAAGGTAACGAGTTGCCAAGCAGCAAAGGCGTTCTGTAAGGCTAACGTTAGCAAGGAAAAACAATGAAAGATCAAAAAATTGTCATTATTGATACTGGTTGTGCCAACGTTTCTTCGGTGAAATTCGCCATTGAGCGTTTAGGCTATACAGTTGAAATTTCAAAAGAACCAGAAGTGGTACTTGCCGCCGACAAGCTATTCCTACCCGGAGTCGGAACTGCAAGTGAGGCAATGAAGAACCTACAAGAGCGCGACCTTGTTTCTCTTGTGAAGCAAGTGGAGAAGCCTCTACTAGGTATCTGTTTAGGTATGCAGCTGTTAGGCAAATTATCTCAAGAAAAAGGCCAAAAAGCCGACGAAATAGTTGAATGTTTAGGCTTGTGTGATGGTGAAGTTCGTTTACTTGAAACGGGCGACTTGCCATTACCACACATGGGTTGGAACACCGTCACCGCAGCACCTAATCACCCTCTATTTAAAGACATTGAAGAAGGCGAATACTTCTACTTTGTTCATAGTTTCGCAATGCCAGTGGGTGACTACACAATCGCGCAATGTGATTACGGTAGCCCGTTCACTGCGGCGGTTCAAAGTGGCAATTATTATGGTGTTCAGTTCCACCCAGAGCGATCTTCGAAAGCTGGCTCTAAGCTGATTCAGAATTTCTTGGAATTGTAATAAGGATTAGGCAGCGGCTAACGTTGCCCTATAAGGAATGTAAATGATTATTCCCGCGTTAGATTTAATTGAAGGCCAAGTAGTTCGCTTATTCCAAGGAGACTACGGGCAAGTAACAGAATACAAAGTAGACCCAGCAGAGCAGTTTAATCTGTATCACCAAGCTGGGGCTGGTTGGCTGCACCTTGTTGACTTAACGGGCGCAAAAGACACAACGGCTCGTCAGTTAGACTTGATTGCTAAGCTACTGGCTAGTACGCCTGCGAATATCCAGATTGGTGGTGGCGTGCGTAACGAACAAGATGTCGTTGATCTGCTAGAAGCTGGCGCACAGCGCGTTGTGGTTGGTTCTACAGCCGTTAAGCAACCAGAGTTGGTGAAAGGTTGGATGGAGAAGTACGGCGCGGAAAAAATCGTGCTTGCTCTGGACATCAACATTGACGAAAGCGGCACACGCAAAGTGGCGATTTCAGGTTGGCAAGAAGATTCAGGCGTGACCATTGAAGCGCTAATTGAAGACTACCTCACGGTTGGTCTTAAACACGTTCTGTGTACCGACATTTCACGTGATGGCACGCTAGAAGGATCAAACGTAGAGCTTTACGTTGACCTTTGTAAGCAGTATCCACAAGTGCAATTCCAATCATCGGGCGGTATTGGCAGCCTAGCTGATATCGAAGCGCTTAAAGGCAGCGGCGTTGCGGGTGTGATTGTTGGTCGTGCGCTACTTGATGGCAAGTTTACCGCAGAGGAGGCATTTGCATGTTGGCAAAGCGAATAATCCCTTGTTTGGATGTCCGTGACGGACAAGTGGTGAAGGGCGTTCAGTTCCGTAACCACGAAATCATTGGCGACATCGTTCCGTTAGCACAGCGCTATGCGGAAGAGGGCGCTGATGAACTGGTATTTTATGACATCACCGCATCAAGTGACGGTCGCGTGGTTGATAAGAGCTGGGTAAAACGCGTAGCTGAAGTGATCGATATTCCTTTCTGTGTGGCTGGTGGTATTAAATCAGCGGAAGATGCAGCGCGCATTCTTGAGTTTGGTGCTGATAAAGTATCGATCAACTCTCCTGCACTAGCTAACCCTCAGTTGATCACTGACCTTGCTGATAAGTTCGGCGTGCAGTGCATCGTTGTTGGTATCGACTCATACTTCGACAAAGAGACCGGTAAATATCAGGTTTACCAATTTACTGGCGATGAAGCGCGTACTAAAGCAACCAAGTGGGAAACCAAAGATTGGGTGAAGGAAGTACAAAAGCGTGGCGCAGGTGAGATTGTGTTAAACATGATGAACCAAGATGGTGTTCGTAATGGTTACGATATTGATCAGTTAAACATGGTACGCGAAGTGTGTAATGTACCTTTGATTGCGTCTGGTGGTGCGGGTGCGATGGAACACTTTGCTGAAGCCTACAAGAAGACAAACGTGGACGGGGCGCTAGCGGCTTCGGTATTCCACAAACAAGTCATTAATATTGGTGAACTTAAACAATATTTAAAACAACAAGATGTAGAGGTGCGACTATGAGTTTTGAAACCGCAAGCTTATCAAAAACAACAGTAGGCGCATTATCAGAGCGTATTAACTGGGAAAAAGTAGATGGTTTAGTTCCAGCCATTGTTCAAGATTACCAATCTAGCCAAGTGTTAATGATGGGATACATGAACCCTGCAGCACTGGAGAAAACCGGTGAAACTGGCAATGTTACGTTTTTCTCTCGTACTAAAGAGCGTTTGTGGACCAAAGGCGAAACGTCTGGCAACGTGTTAAAGCTGCAAAATATTGCCTTGGACTGTGACAATGACACCTTGCTGGTTAAGGTTAATCCCATTGGCCCAACGTGCCACACTGGTACCACAACGTGCTGGGATGGAGACAAGCAAGAAGAGTCTCAGATGGTGTGGCTTCATCAGCTTGAGCAGCTACTGGCTGCCCGCAAGGACGCAGACCCTGAGTCTTCTTATACTGCCAGTCTATATGCCCGTGGCACCAAGCGTATTTCGCAAAAAGTGGGCGAAGAAGGCGTTGAAGTCGCGCTTGCGGCGACGTCGGGTGATAAGGCGGAATTAGTGTGTGAATCAGCAGATTTGATTTACCACCTGCTTGTATTGCTACAAGACCAAGGTCTATCGATGGATGACGTTATCAACAAGCTGAAAGAGCGCCATAAGTAAGATCTCTTTAGAGTCATAGAACTACCTAGAAGACAGAAAAAAGCCCTGTAGACAGCTATGTTTACGGGGCTTTTTAGCTGGCTATTCCGAGGAGCCTGAGTGACTTAAAAGATCTCATTCAGTGCTTTGTTACCTTAAACGTTGGCCTTACCCGCAGCACTTTTTATACTTTCTTCCACTACAACAGATACAAGGGTCATTGCGACCAATCTTAAAGCTTTCCACCGTTTGATTTAAGCGAGGATCTACCTCTGGCTGCGTGGTTTCTTCCTGTTCGGGAAAGGTTCCATCAATGTAGTACCAAAGACCGCCTTCACGAACGAAACGTGATCGCTCTTGCATACAAAATTGTGAATCGCCGTCGTTGAAGTAAGCTTTAAACTCAACGAAACCTTCGTTCTCGTGTGAACCTGCAGCAGTATTGATGACTTCTAAGCCCGCCCAACCACTGTTGATAGATTCGGCAATGCCTTCTCTTTGTGCTTCTGCATTACAGCTAGGGTGGTAGGTAGCAACGACATAATCAACCAAACCCAACACGTGCGCTGAATAACGAGAGCGCATTAGTTGCTCGGGTGTTTCAATATTTTTGTGGTCAAGGTGTGCCGCTTCACAGCACTGTTGGTAAGTGTTTTGGCTACCGCATGGGCATAAAGACATAGTCTGGTCCTGTAAAAATGGCCTCTAGTAAGAGGCCACAAATAAATGCGTTGAAGTTTAACAAGAAATGATTACTCACCAAAGTTTAGTTTCTATCGCAGCAGTTGTGAGGCGACTATTTTAATGGAGGTGATAACAGTTCTTGAGCCCAAGTTGTGGCTTCATCATAAGCTTGGCCGAGTTGAGTTTCACTTAAGTTAAGCAGTTTCCGAATACGCGTAGCTTCGTCCCATTCAGCCTGCTCATAAGCGATGACCATTGCCATGATCGCTCCTAACACGCCTTTTCTTTGTATCAAAGCCTGCTTGATCTCTTCATCAATGGGGACAGAGTCCAAAACGTGCTTCAACGGTTGGTCAAATAGTGAATCGAGTAGGGAGAACATACCAGTCAAAAAGGCTTGTCCGGGTTCGACTTTTACATTCATCTTTTCTACCAATAGTTCACACTGACGAGCACGCAGTACTGCTAAACCATAAAGTGAGTCTGGTTTATCTTCTTTCGCTGATGCAATCGCCACAAGTGAGACAAACTTCCGCAGCTTTTGTTCTCCAAGAAAAATAAGCGCTTGTCGGAATGAACGAATCATCGTTGCTGAACCGCCGGCGGAGTTCACGTAGGTGAGTAGCTTATAAGAAAGTGTCACATCCAAGGTTATCAAGCGTTCTACTTCACTAAAATCAATGGGGTCATGAGCTATTTCTTTTAACAACTGAACGATAGTTAAAAAGGCAGGATTTAGAGCTCGAGTTTGAATCATTTCTGGTTTACTAAAGAAATAACCTTGAAAATAGGTAAAGCCTGCTTGATTCGCCTCTTGATACTCATCGTAAGTCTCGACTTTTTCAGCAAGAAACTTGATATTCAGCCCTTTTAGCGAGGTCATGAACATCGAAGCTTTCTCAATTGAGATCTGGCGGATATCAAATTTGATAATCGATATGTAGGGTAAGAAACGCTTCCAAGCTTTGCTTGGCACAAAATCATCTAATGCGATGGTGTAGCCCGCATCATAGATAGTCTTGATTGCTTCAAGTAATTCGTCTGTTGGTTCGCAGTCCTCAAGCACCTCTACAACGAGGCTTTCTTTGGGGAACAAAGTAGGAACTAAGTTAATCAAGCTTGCATAAGGAAAGTTAACGAACCCAAGCCTATCACCCAGTGTATTGTAGTGAGTTGACAAGAAGTGATCTGAAAGTAAACGACTAGTAGCGAGCTCCGGTTCTACTTCAGGGAAAGTGTTCTTAGGACCATCCCTGAATAGCAACTCGTAACCTATGGTTTTTTTGTCTGTGTCGAGTATTGGTTGACGTGCTACATATGAATATTTCAACTTGGTACTGTGTTCGGTTTATTTCTGATAGAGAAATGATAGCTAATTCGGTAGAAATTACCATCTACAATCTTAGAAAGTCTGATCGATAATTATAATCAAAGTAAAAGTTTAAGAGTAATGTTGAAAGCTATTGCCAAACTCTCGATTCTGTAGTTCAAAACCTTTTGGAGTGAAGACTAAAACTGAGCCTTGCGTGTACCAATCACCAAGTACTATACGTGTTTTAGTGCAGCTATTGGCATTAAAGGTGTGGATGTCGGGGCGGTGAGTATGTCCGTGTATCATTAAATTTACGTGGTTTTGCTCCATCACACTTTCAACTTCTTGTTGCGTCACATCCATGATGTCTAAAGATTTAGTCTGTTTGTCATCTTTGATATCAGATTGAACTTTAGAGACGATTTTCTTTTTAATAAAAAACGGAATTTTATTGAAGATCCATTGTAACCAAGGTTGATGAACTTTTTCTCTAAAGGCGAGATACTTTACATCTTCGGTACATAAGGTATCACCATGCAACACAACGGCTTTTTGTCCGTAGATATCGATCGTCGATACTTCGTTTAGAAGTTGCACGCCTGTTTGTTTGGCAAATTTTTTGCCGACGAGGAAATCACGGTTACCTTGAGTGAAGTAGCAAGGTACACCCGTTTTTACTAGGTCAATAAACGCTTGGCGTATGGAAGTCGCGAACTCACTTTTGTCGTCGTCACCAATCCAGAACTCGAAAAGGTCACCTAAGACGTAGAGTGCATCAGCTTCTACCGCTTCGTTCTTCATAAATGTTAAGAAGCAGTCGGTGATGTCTTGTCTTGACGGAGTAAGGTGCAGATCTGAAATAAAATATGTTTTCATAGGTCCAAAAAAGGGAGCAATTCGCTCCCTATATCCTGATTTTTATCGGCTCATCAATTATTCATACTAGAGCGTGTTGAGCTTTCTCGGTCATATTTAATTCGAGAGCAACACGCTCTAACCGAAAGCGATGAATTAAGCTTCGATTGTAGTACCAGTGATGATCACTTCTTCTAGAGGTACATCTTGGTGCATGCCCATAGAGCCAGTGCTCACACCTTTAATCTTGTTTACGATGTCCATGCCTTCAACAACTTCAGCAAATACACAGTAACCCCAGCCGTCTAAGCTTTCGCTACGGAAGTTAAGGAAAGAGTTGTCGTTTACGTTGATAAAGAACTGAGAGCTCGCTGAATGCGGTTCCATAGTACGAGCCATTGCAAGTGTACCTACTTTGTTAGTTAGGCCGTTGTTTGCTTCGTTCTTGATTGTTGCGCGAGTCGCTTTTTCTTTAAGGCCAGAAGTCATACCGCCGCCTTGAATCATGAAACCATCGATAACACGGTGGAATAGCGTGTTGTCGTAGAAACCGTCACGGCAATACTGTAGGAAGTTTGCGCTTGTTTCTGGTGCTTTTTCTTCGTTAAGTTGAACTTTGATGTCACCAAAATTTGTGTGAAGGATGATCATGATTGTTACCTTACTGTCTTTTTAATATGAAGTTCGAATTCTAGCGCATGTTGGCTGACTTTCAAATCACCAAATCATTCACTTAACTGGATTGTTTAAGCTAATTACTGCTTTGGGGGATTACCTAATAACGCATGAATTGATATACTTGCTGTCTTATTTTGATTAATACACAAATATAGATAGAGATCATGCTGAAAATTTATAACACACTCACAAGACAGAAAGAGGAATTCAAGCCAATTACAGCCGGTAAAGTCGGCATGTATGTCTGTGGGGTAACCATCTACGATCTCTGTCACATTGGTCATGGCCGTACGTTCGTCTCTTTTGACGTCGTAACTCGGTACCTGCGTTACCTTGGTTACGATTTGAACTTTGTTCGTAACATCACAGATATCGATGACAAAATCATCAAGCGTGCTAACGAGAACGGTGAGTCTTGTGATTCTCTTACTGAGCGTCTGATCAATGAAATGTATGCTGATTTTGATGCTTTGAACATGAAACGCCCAGATGTTGAGCCTCGTGCCACAGAATTCATCACTGAAATTGTCGAGCTAGTAGAAAAACTAATTCAACGTGGTTTTGCTTATGTAGCAAGCAACGGTGATGTGATGTTTGAAGTGAAGAAGTTTGACGAGTACGGCAAATTGTCTAAGCAAGATCTTGAGCAGCTTCAAGCCGGTGCTCGTGTAGACGTTGATTCTGCAAAACGTAGCCCATTAGACTTTGTGCTTTGGAAAATGTCTAAGCCAGGTGAACCAACATGGGAATCGCCATGGGGCCCTGGTCGTCCAGGTTGGCACATTGAATGTTCAGCAATGAACTCTTCTATACTTGGTAATCATTTTGATATCCACGGCGGTGGTTCAGATTTACAATTTCCTCACCACGAAAATGAAATCGCGCAATCTTGCTGTGCGCATGGCACTCAGTATGTAAATACTTGGATGCACAGTGGTATGGTGATGGTAGACAAAGAAAAGATGTCTAAGTCGTTAGGTAACTTCTTCACTATTCGTGATGTATTAGCACATTACGATGCTGAAACGGTTCGTTACTTCTTAATGTCTGGTCACTACCGTAGCCAACTTAACTACAGTGAAGATAATCTGAACCAAGCACGAGCTTCACTAGAGCGTTTATATACGTCACTTCGTGGCTTAGATTTAACGGCAGCTCCTGCTGGTGGTGAAGAGTATGTAACTCGATTCTCGACAGCGATGAACGATGATTTCAACACTCCTGAAGCGTATTCAGTATTGTTCGAAATGGCTCGCGACATTAACCGTATTAAGACTGAAAGTATCGAGAAAGCCAGCGCTCTTGGTGCGTTGATGCGTGAATTAGCGGACATCATTGGTATTCTTCACCAAGACCCAGAAGCTTTCCTAAAAGGTAATGCAGTGGATAATGATGAGGAAGTCGCTGAAATCGAAGCATTAATCAAACTGCGTAATGATTCCCGTGCTTCTAAGGATTGGGTGAACGCCGACCTTGCACGTGATAAATTGAACGAGTTGGGTATTGTTCTGGAAGATGGTCCAGAAGGGACGACATGGCGTCGCAAGTAAATTCTATATAGAGAGGGCTGATTGTCAGCCCTTTTTTTTAAGCAAAAACTCTTTTATTTCTCCTTTACCTAACAGGAATATTTCTGTGGCTCAGATGTATTTTTATTACTCGGCAATGAATGCGGGTAAATCAACAACGCTTCTTCAATCTTCATTCAACTACCAAGAGCGTGGTATGACGCCAGTGATCTTTACTGCAGCGTTAGACGATCGCTATGGCATTGGTAAAGTGAGCTCACGAATTGGTCTGCAATCTGAAGCTCAACTTTTTATGAATGACACGAATTTGTTTAATGCGGTTCAAGAGCTAAACGAAATAGAAAAACGCCACTGTGTATTGATCGATGAGTGCCAGTTCTTATCGAAAGAGCAGGTGTACCAATTAACTGAAGTGGTCGATAAACTGCATATCCCAGTACTTTGCTACGGTTTACGTACTGACTTTCTGGGGGAGTTATTTGAAGGTAGCCGTTACTTATTATCTTGGGCCGATAAACTCGTAGAACTAAAAACGATTTGCCACTGTGGCCGAAAAGCGAACATGGTGATTCGTACTGATGAGCACGGGGTGGCTATTGCTGAAGGTGACCAAGTTTCCATTGGTGGTAATGACCAATATGTTTCTGCTTGCCGTCAGCATTATAAAGAAGCATTAGGAAAATAAGCGGCTCTTTAATCGGTGTTGTTAAAACTAAAAACGGTGGCCAAGAGCCACCGTTTTACTTATTGAACTACTAATTCTGCTTTATATCAATCGTCGTAAATAACGGGTCACTCTAGCTTGCTAAACACTCGAAAATGTCAGCTTTGCTCCTGCGCTATTTATGATCACTTACTGTGATTGGTATTATTCGAAGCCCAATTTTTTCAATGCTCGATAGGCGTGATCAACATCGTTGGGAATAGGCATCTCAATCTGAAACCCCTGGATTGGGTATAATTTTATTCTCTCAAAATCGGCAATTAACGCGCCTAACACCATATCTAATGACAGCTCTTCATTATAATAATCGTCCCAATTTCTCCATTGTGAAGTCACAGTGAGTTCCGAAGCTTCGTCAGGCCATTGTTTACTGAAAGTAGCGTAAGTACGTTTCTCCATAAAGGGTTTCTGTACCAAGGTAAGTCGCTTTGGTGATAGCCCGCGTTGTTTGAGTAACTCGTAAGTAAAGCGTACATTTTCACCCGTATTGGTTGCGTATTTCTCTATAATAATGTCTGAGTCGGGTACGCCACAATCTCTTGCGATAGCCGCAAATGTTTCGGCTTCTGAGCGCTCAAAAACCTCTTCGGTAAAGCGTCCCACACCGCCAGAAAAAACGATATAAGGTGCTATTTTTTTGTGATAAAGCTCAGATGCGTATTCAGCCACACGAGTATCATTACTGCACAAAACAAAAATACAGTCAGAAGGCTTTACCTTGTGACCCATAGACATAAAATTCCAAAGGGTGTCGATCGCGCGGTGTAGTTTAATGCTGGGATCTTTCTTCGCTGTAGATAGTTCAGTCATGAAGTGCATCCAATGTGGATTCGAATTTAAACGAATAACCTAAGTCGAGAATTTTTTTCGATGAGATCAGCTTGTCGGGTGTATCGACAACTGGTGGTAGAGGCTCGCTGCTGTTGGCGCTTTTCAGTGCTGCGGCATAAAACTCCGCCTTACTTACAGTATTTGGGGTGGTCACATTAACAACTTCATTGTGTAGCTGGTTAATGGCGAAGTCGATAGCACCAATAGCATCGTCAAGGTGGAGCATATTGGCTGGGGCTTGGGTACTGACCTGTTTCAGTTTACTTGCAAACCTTGATGGATGACGACTAGGCCCAATCAACCCACTAAAACGTAAAATGGTGTAGTCGATGCTGGAATCTATCACCAATTGTTCTGCTTGCAGCATAACTCGTGCGTTATCGGAAAATGAATACGTTTGTTCGTCGTCTGAAATGGCAAGGGTGAGTGAGGCATCTTCCTCTTTTAGTACCCCAGGTTTGGTTGGGTACACCGTCGTTGAGCTAACCATAATGAGCTTCTTAACGTTTGCCTTCTGACAAGCTTGGGTTAGCTGTTTCCAGTAATCGGCATACTGTTGGCCTGCACCTTTTCTAAAGCCAGGAGGGAAGCTACCAATCACAATCTCGGCATTGTTTTCGAGTAACAGCGAATAAAGTTGACCGACAGTTTGCTCTGCCTGTGATGAGTCAAACCGAAATACTTCACAGGGAATACGATCGCGGCCAATCGCGTCAGCTCCTGCTTGGGTCGTTTTCGTAACCACCACTCGGTTACCATGTTTCTCTAGATGCTCAGATAAAGGTGCACCTACCCATCCCGCACCGACTATAAATATAGAAGCCATGTGTTCCTCACAACTGTAAGTTATGGATTTACAATAATATCAACCGTAGTAACTAACGGGTGACCAAGCTTTTTCGTACGCTATTGCTGCTTAGTCAATTACTGTGATTGGTATAAGCCTAACAAACCTTTGCCCAAAAATGAAAAAACTCCACGGCCGAGGCAAGTGGAGTTTTTATTGGAACAATGGAACTTTAGTTTAGTACGCGAATGAGTTTGTCTGCGCGCTCAGCCATCTCAATACCTTCATCAGTTAGGTAACCGCCGTCTGGTTGAGTACAAAGATTCTTTTCGAATAGACGCTTAACGGCGTCTTGAGTTTCTTGAGCAGCCTCTTGATGAACTTTAATACCAGTAGCGGCGCTACTTACATCAAATTGAAGAAGGAGGTTTAAATCAGCAATATGTTCAGCGTTGTACTTCATAATTAACCTATATTGATAACGTTCTCTATCCTCACCTTAGTGCGCATTCTCAGCTCAATCAATAGTAAATAAAAAGAATTGATAAGTGACACGAAATTGGGTGATTAATCGCCGATTGATGGGTTTGTTTTGGTGATGTTGGGTTATTTTTGCTCGGTTGAGTCATCGGTGATGTTTATTGCTAAGTGGTTGTAATATATTGAGGCTAGAAATATATTGCATTGAGCGAATATTGTATAAAAAAGGATATGCATCAGTGAGAGCGAACAAAGTAGCATTAGTTGTTAGTATGCTATTTGCTATCGCAGGGTGTCAGAGTACACCTTCCGAGCAGACAGAAGCGAATCAAACCACAAACAACAATAATGGGTCAACAGTCGAGATCCGTTCTTTTCATTCTGTCGAAAGCGTTTACTCCGAGTGGGAAGCGAAGCTTGAAGACTATGCGCAGTTGTCTCTCTATGCTCCAGAGAATTACAATGAACTGTTAGACGCATGGGATGATGCTGAAAGCATTTATGCGGACCTACTGAAAGACAAGTCTCGGCTCACTCAGAGTTATTCGATTTTTTCGAGTTTAACGTATGCCGAAGCTTTTGATGAAAAAATTGCTGTGATCAAATCAAACTATGACTCGATTTTAGTATTAAAGACAAAAGCGGATCGAGTACTTGCCGATTCGATAGCGCAAATGGAGTACCTTAAGTTTCTTGGTGCAGATACCATGTTTACATCGCGCTATAAGACGTTGTATTCAGAATACAGCGAATTATTTGAATACGTACTCGTTGATGAACTTGAAGACGCTCAAGAAGCGCAGGTGGAATTTCTCAATAATGCTCGTTTATTAGAAATAAAAGTCGCGCATAAGAAATACATCGAACCTTTGAAGGACGAATTAGAGTTCTTAGAGGATGAAGACTTTGATGACGTTGTTCCATTAACGTTTGCTAAAGCGACTTCTCGAATCGTGTTGGCCGAAAATCAAGTGAAAGCAAGCCCACGTGAAAAGTCGATCATTGAAGACGCGGTTCATGCTGCGGAGTTTGAGTTGAACCACGTGCGCAGTGTCGCTCATGAAGTAAAAATGCTCGCGAGCGTGAAAGGGGATAAGTTCGAACAATCCGTTTTGAATGCTGAGAATCAGCTATTAAGCATTTCGCAAGTAGTGAATGATGAAGATTACCGCGATGTTGGGTTGCGTCAACAATCTCAGAAGATTGTAGAGAGCGTTAAAGCACTAAAGAGCTTAGACATGACCTCGTTGTTGAAATCTGAGATCGAAGCTTTGACCGAGCAGTTAGCTAAGTTAGAAAGTCAGAATCAGCAGCAGGTACAACAACTGTCTGAGGCGACCAAACATAATGAGCTATTAGATGAGCAGATTACCAAAAGTGATGATCATATAAAAAGCTTGGAAGAGTTGGTGGACAGTTTGAAAAGCTTAGGTGGTAAAATGGCCAATGAAAGCGATGCTGACATAGTACCTTCTAACGTTGAATCTAATCTTGAAGATGCGGCTTTAGAGCAATCATCAGAAGAAGAGATTGAGCCTTCGGTTTAGCATAACTAATTTTGTGTATTTGTTATCATTGAGTTGAAAGCGCCTAATGGCGCTTTTTTATTTGTGGAAAACCTACTTCTTTATTTCTCTAATGATCATTTAAAGACTTAACAGCGCTAATCAAGATATGGACATATGTCTTTGAAATAAAGCAAGGTTCAATAACAATGATCTTTCCAGTGGTTAAAATGGACAAAAAAGGATCGTGGTGTTTTTGGTTATCCACATTTTCTGTGGATAACCTGTATCAAATTCAGTGAGTAACCAGTTTCTTGGTTGGGGGGAGGTCAGTGCTCTGGCTTTACCTGAGCAAGGACTCGACCTTCTTTTGTTAAAGTAGTCTTCAATGAAAGGTGAAGAGCCAGTGCCAGAGAGCAGCTCATCATCACGAAAATCGCCAGCATGATCATCAGTTGATATTTAATCGCGATCATTGGCGAAGCGCCACCCAAAATCTGACCTGTCATCATTCCAGGTAGTGTCACTAAGCCTGTGGTCGCCATAGAGGCCATAATTGGAGACATCGCTTTCTGTATCGCATTGCGCACAAAAGGTGCAGCAGCATAGGTTGGAGACGCGCCTAATGCGATTGCCGCTTCATATTCTGATTTCTGCGTTTCAAAAGCACCAAACAAATTCTGCAATGCCACTATATTACTGCTTAAACTATTACCCAATAACATACCAGCAATGGGAATAAGGTATTGCGCGTTGAAAACAGGTGTCGGCTGAATGATGAAAAAGCAAATAAACAAGACAATAGGAACACAAGTGACCGTAAGGCTCACAATGACCGGTGCTAAAAGTAGGTTCTTAGGTAGCTTCGACTTTTCAACAATCGAGCTCGCTCCCACTACGATCATAACGAGTAACCACAACAAATTGACCCATAAACTATTCAAAGTAAACAAATACTCTAGGTAAAGACCCACAAGAAACAGCTGAATAACCATGCGAATGATACTAATAGAGGCTTCTTTTCCAAGGCCGAGTTTCAGCTTGTGGTTGATGGCAATGGGCAGCAAGAGAAGTGAACTGAAGAATAACAACTGCCACCAAGATATATCAATAACGTCTTGCATAGTGCTTCCTTTTAAGTAGGCCTCCATCATATCTGAAAGTGCCAAATGATGCATTTCAGCTTCAAACCCGTCGATTCAAAAAATGCTCAATTATTTAACAAGCAAAGTACAAAATATTGGTTGTTTGAGGCTTTTTTGGCTACTACTTAGTAGGTAAAACGTTAAAGTTAGTTACAGTGCGGTTGCATAAATGTTGGATTTTAACATTTGTGAAATATACTTAATTCTTCACATTTGTTAATACTTTTTAATAACTTTGTTTAACTAAAAACAAGTTTGGATGAGCTCAAAAAAGTATTGATTAGCAAGGGTTATAAGGGGAGATTTGATTGAACCCTACTTTGAGTATGGTCTAAAATTTGTTGTTAGATACTCAAGAACTTTAGCCCCATAGAATGGGTTACTCGAAATTACTAAATACAAAATAGGCAAAATGTATGAGTGATGTTAAAAAAATTGAAACTGGCGAAAAACGCTCGTTGGAGTGGAAGTCATTCCTCTTCATTGCGGTGGTTCTCTTTCCAATATTAAGTGTGGCTTTTGTAGGCGGTTACGGCTTCATAGTTTGGGCACTACAAGTATTCGTATTCGGACCTCCTGGTGCTCACGGCGGCATGTAATGCCCTCTAGTAACAACTTTTTTTAAACCAATATTTAAGAGAGCTAAACATGAAATCATTTTTAGTGAAATTATGGCGCACAATGACTCGCCCAGCAGTACACATCAGTCTTGGTGTACTAACAATGGGTGGCTTTATCGCCGGTGTTATTTTCTGGGGTGGTTTTAACACTGCGTTAGAAGCAACAAACACAGAAGAGTTTTGTGTGAGCTGTCACACCATGCGTGATAATGTATACGTAGAACTTCAAGAAACGGTTCACTGGAAAAACACATCTGGTGTACGCGCGACTTGTCCTGACTGTCACGTTCCACATGAATGGACAGCAAAAATTGCTCGTAAGATGCAAGCATCTAAAGAAGTATTCGCTCAGGTATTTGGTGACCTAGATACACCTGAGAAATTCGAAGCTCGTCGTATTGAGTTGGCTAAGCATGAATGGGATCGTTTCTCTTCGAACAAATCTCTAGAATGTAAAAACTGCCACAACTACGATTCAATGGATTTCGAAAACATGCGCCCAACAGCGCGTATCCAAATGAAGAACGCGGCAGAGCGTGACCAAAGCTGTGTTGACTGTCACAAAGGTATCGCACACAACCTTCCATTAGATATGGAATCGGCAAGTGGTATCGTGGGTGAACTAGAAAACGTTGCGAGCAGCACGTCTTACTCTGAAGGTAATGAGGTTATCTCAATCCGTCACCTTCCAATGTACACGGATGAAACGGCTGAAGTTGAAGCGGGCCTGCTCAGCCCAGCGAGTAAAGTAGCCGTGATCGATGAAAAAGGTGACATGATCAAGATTCAAATCGACGGTTGGCGTAAAGCGAAAGGCTTCGGACGTGTCATCCAAGAAGACTTCGGTATGAACATCTCAACGGCAATCTTGACGAAAGAAGTCTCACAAAGTGACGTAATCACTGTTGGTGAGAAGAAAGAAGATGAGCTAACGGGCCTACCGTGGGAGGAAGTTAACCTAGCACTTTGGATGAAGAAAGAGTCTATGGTTGATGATTTTGGGCCAATCTGGAACGCTGCTGGTCAAGCGTATCAAACCAACTGCTCAACTTGTCACTCACAACCTGATGAAGCTCACTTTAGTGCTAACAGTTGGGTAGGCATGCTAGATGGTATGATCGCATTCGTTAACTTCGATACAGATACAGAAGCACTTGTTCTTAAGTATCTACAGAAGCACTCATCAGATTTTTCTGAAGGCCATCACTAATAAGACGTCAATTGGAGTAACACAATGGCAATTACAAGAAGAAGTTTTCTGAAAGGTGTCGCTACTACAAGTGCGGCATCTGTTATTGGCCCAAGCTTATTGGCGTCAGCGTCGGCTTCAGCAGCAGAAACTGATGGTACGTGGAAAGTCTCTGGTTCTCACTGGGGGGCATTCCGAGCTCGTGTTTATGCGGGTAAAGTACAAGAAATTAAGCCTCTCGAAATCGATCAACATCCAACGGAGATGTTGAAAGGTATCAAAGGTATTATCTACAGCCCATCTCGTGTGCGTTACCCAATGGTTCGCCTAGATTGGTTGAAGAAGCACAAGTACAGCGCAGACACGCGTGGTAACAACCGCTTCATTCGTGTGACTTGGGACGAGGCACTAGACCTTGTTTACCGCGAATTAGAGCGCGTACAGAAAGATTACGGTCCATGGGCGCTTCACACAGGTCAAACTGGTTGGAGACAAACAGGTCAGTTCCACAGTTGTACTAACCACATGCAACGTGCAATGGCACTTCACGGTTACTCTGTGAAGAAAATCGGTGACTACTCAACAGGTGCTGGTCAAACGATCATGCCTTACGTGCTAGGTTCTACTGAAGTTTACGCGCAAGGGACATCTTGGGAACTCATCCTAGAAAACAGTGACAACATTGTTCTTTGGGGTAACGATCCAGTGAAAAACCTGCAAGTAGGTTGGACATGTGAGACTCACGAGTCGTTCGCATACCTAGAACAGCTGAAAGAGAAAGTTGCTAAGAAAGAGATCAACGTTGTTTCTGTTGACCCTGTTCAAAATAAAACAGGCCGTTACTTAGAAAACGAGCAAATGTACATCAACCCACAAACTGATGTGGCGTTCATGCTGGGTGTTGCTCACGTTCTTTACAACGAAGGCCTATACGACAAGAAGTTCATCGATACTTACTGTCTAGGTTTTGAAGACTTCATCAAGTACGTTCAAGGTGAAACGAAAGATAAAGTTGAGAAGACTCCGGAATGGGCTTCCGCTATCTGTGGCGCAAGCGCGGACTCAATTCGTGATTTCGCTAAGATGCTGGTTAACGGTCGTACACAGATTCTTGTTGGTTGGAGTATCCAACGTCAAGAACACGGTGAGCAGCCTTACTGGATGTGTGCCGTTATTGCAGCAATGGTTGGCCAAATTGGTCTTCCAGGCGGCGGTATCTCTTACGGTCACCACTACTCAGGTATCGGTGTATCTTCAACTGGCTTCGCTGCTCCGGGTTCATTCCCATTGAACATCGACCAAGGTCAATCGCCTAAGCATACCAACACAGATTACAACGGTTACAGCCGCGTAATTCCGGTTGCTCGCTGGGTAGATAGCTTGTTAGAGCCTGGTAAGAAGATCAAAGCGAACGGTTCTACTGTAACGCTACCAGATATTAAGATGATGGTATTCAGTGGTAACAACCCGTGGCACCACCACCAAGATCGCAACAAGATGCGTAAAGCATTCAAGAGCCTACAAACTGTAGTGGCTGTTGATTTCGCTTGGACTGCAACTTGTCGTCACTCTGATATCGTGCTTCCTGCATGTACTCAGTGGGAACGTAACGATATTGATGGTTACGGCGCGTACTCTGGTCGTGGTTTGATCGCGATGCACAAACTAGTCGATCCTCTGTTCCAGTCTAAAACTGACTTCGAGATTATGTCTAGCCTAACTAAGCGTTGGGGTCGTTACGACGATTATACGCGTGGTATGGACGAAATGCAGTGGGTTAAATCTCTGTATGACGAATGTCGTGCATCAAACGAAGGCAGCTTCGAAATGCCTGAGTTTGCTGAGTTCTGGGAGAAAGGTTTCCTAGACTTCGGTAAAGGTAAGCCATGGACTCGTCACGCTTCATTCCGTGAAGATCCAGAGATCAACGCACTAGGTACGCCTTCTGGTTTCATCGAAATTACAAGCCGTACTGTTGGCAACATGGGTTACGAGCACTGTCAAGAACACCCTATGTGGTTTGAGAAATCTGAACGTTCACACGGTGGTCCAGGCTCTGACAAACATCCGTACTGGCTACAATCTTGTCACCCAGACAAGCGTCTTCACTCTCAGATGTGTGAGTCTGAAGAGTGGCGTGCGACTTACGCAGTACAAGGCCGTGAGCCAATCTACATCAACCCAGTAGATGCTAAGAAGAAAGGTATCAAAGATGGCGATGTAGTACGTGTGTTCAACGACCGTGGTCAACTGCTAGCGGGTGCTGTTCTAATGGATAGCTATGCTCCTGGTGTTGTTCGTATCGAAGAAGGTGCTTGGTACGGTCCGATCAACGAGAAAGTGGGCGCGTTAGATACATACGGCGATCCAAACACACTAACTCAAGATATTGGTACGTCTGAACTTGCTCAAGCAACGTCAGCAAACACGTGTTTGGTTAACTTCGAGAAGTTCCAAGGCAAATTGCCTCCAGTAACTTCATTCGGTGGTCCAATCGAAGTTTCTTAAGTCTTGTACCTAAGAACCAAGATTAAAGCTTGAATTAAGCCCCTGTAAGTACTCTTACAGGGGCTTTTTGTATTTTAGATGTCTGTGTTGGTGTTTCTAAATAAGCATTGTACAGGGCTAATAGAGGGCATTTTTGATACAGGCTGTAACGTGCTGTTTGAGAGCAGTAGTAGAAACAGTGAAGCAGGAAGGGAAGGGAAAAAAACTGTGGAAAGACTTAGGCTGACGGGAACAAAAAGGCCGATACAAAGTACCGACCTTACAGAAGCCTATGGAGTTAAATCTACTCAAGTTAGATCTCAAACATAAACCAATAACCGTATGCACAAATCAAAGCGGGGACACTGGAGTACACCGTCGCGACAAGCGCTGCTTTAGGTGCCATCGCAATCGCAGGAAATAATGCGTCACCGTCGTTAGAAATGGCGTTACCTACCTGAGCCGAAAGTGGCAGTGCGCCGGAAAGGTACAAGCTAGTGACCAATAATTGCGGCCCACAGCCCGGTAGCAATCCCATCAATACGCCCGCGAGGGGGAGCATGATCCCCCAACTTGAAAATAGCGTCGTAAAGTCCACATTTGCTAGCACTGAGCCAAATTCAAAGAAAAGAAAGGCAACCACCACCCATGCAGTAACGAAGTTAGTATCTTGAGCCGTTTTTTGTAGTGGATGAGAGCCTACACATTTCTCGTCTTCACTTACGACTGATTTGTAATCTTCAATTTCACGAGTCAGCCCCCATAGAAACATCGAGCTAATCAGCAAAATAGTTCCTGCCCATTCCATCGACATTTCGGGCAAAGCGAGCAACTCATTCACATCCACTTGAAAAGAGACAAGTAGCGCCACTGCAGCGCCAGGAATAATCAGTACAGACCATAGGTAGCCCTGTAGGTTGATCGCTTTTTTAGAAACAGCTTCTTTGTCTTGGGATTGAGATGAGCAACTGAGAACTGCTTCATTTTGTTCAGCCTGTTTTGGGCGTAAAAAATCATCCGCATGGAACAGGTTAATGACTCTGCCTGACGCTGTACCGACAATCACGCCCATTGCCATCATGGCTAAACCTGTTTTAGGTTCGCTCGCGATTAATAGGAAGGCGGCATCACCCATGGTGGAGACAAGAACGGCAACAACCGCACCAAACCCGAGCTTACCGGATATAAATTGCGTAGTAACGACTATCGCACCACCACAACCAGGTAATGCACCCATTAGCGCAGCAAACACCACTTGATTCGAACGAGATTGATGGACGAGTTTATTGAAGACGTTATCTTTGTTGATGTACAGGCTTAACCAGTGGTAAATAGCCAAGGTTAAAGCGACATAACAAGACACCGCCCAGAAAGCATCTGACAAGGTGGTGACCGTCAATTCTCGCGTGGCAGGAACCGCGACTAAAGCTGAAAGTGAGATAGGCAAAAGCAGGCGCTTAAATGACAGTGAAAACTGAGTTGTTTTCGCAGCGCTACTGCTTGGCAAAAAAGAGATTAGTCGATCCATAGGTGTTACTCAAAATTAGTGGCTTAAGATAAATATATACGAATGATAATAATTATCAATTGCATTTGTTGTTTTTTTATCTATTGTTACTATTGGCTAAACCCACGAAACATGACCAATCTAAAAAAATGAGGTAAAGTATGGCTAATAAAGAGAGGCTCTAAAGGTAGAGTCATAATTGTTAGTGTAATAGGAAGAAACATGATTTTAGTTGTTGGTCACAAAAACCCTGATAGTGACAGTATTTGTAGTGCGTTAGTTGCAACAGAGCTTCTTAAAGCTCGTGGCGAGGAAGCGACACCAATTCGCCAAGGCGAGATCAACCGCGAAACTCAACACATTCTAGAAGTTGCTGGTGCTGAAAAGCCAGAGCTTCGTACTTCTGTTGCTGGTGAAAAAATCTGGCTAGTAGACTACTCAGACCTAGCACAAGCACCGGATGATGTTGCTGATGCAGAGATCGTAGGTATTGTCGATCACCACCGTCTAGGCGACGTGATGACAGTAAACCCAATGGAAGCTTGGATCTGGCCTGTTGGTTGTACAAACACTGTACTTTTCAACATGTTCAAGATTGAAGGTCACGCAATCTCTCAACAAATCGCTAAACTAATGATGTCTGCAATTCTTTCAGACACAGTTGGTTTCGCTTCTCCAACATGTACTCAAAAAGACAAAGACGCCGTTGCTGAGCTTGCTGAAATCGCTGGCGTAACAGACGTTGATGCTTTCATCAAAGCACTTCTAATCGCTAAAACAAACATTGAAGGCCTATCTGCTGCACAGCTAGTAGAAAAAGACCTTAAAGGCTACCCATTTAACGGTCGTGATGTTGTTGTTGGTCAAGTTGAACTTGCGACTCTTGAGCAAGTAGACGGCATGATCGAAGCGCTAGAAGCTGATCTTGAAGAGCGTTGTGAGAAAGATGGTCTAGCATTTGCTGCGGTAATGCTAACTGACATCACTACTGCGCAAACTCGCCTTCTTTACAAAGGTGAGTGGGCTGAGAAATTGGTTAAGCACGAGAAAGACGGCGTATTGATGATGGAAAATACACTAAGCCGTAAGAAGCAAGGCTGGCCTTGGCTGCAAGGTGAGCTTGTTTAATCAAGTTACTTAATAATAAACGCCTGCTACTTTAGCAGGCGTTTTTCTTTGAAGTAGACTTTCTTCTTCATCGATAATGTTTGAAGTTAAAAGCACTCGGCATAAAATAGCTTTGAGAGCAAAGTTACTGACTAAAGTAGGAAATTAAGATGACTACACAGCTAGACGATAAAAAAATCGCTGAAATCAACAAGTATACGGGCGAGCAACGCCTAAAATACTGTGTGAAAGAAATCGTAGCAAACCGTGAAGTATGGATCTTAACCGATGAACACGGTTGTGTAATGCTGAACACAGAAGATGAAGACTGTGTTCCAGTATGGCCAAACCAAGAGTTCGCAGAGTCATGGGCAACGGGTGATTGGTCTGAGTGTAAAGCTGAGTCTATTTCGCTAAACAAGTGGCACAGTCGTTGGACGAACGGTCTAGAAGACGATGAACTTGCTGTTGTAGTATTCCCGAACGAGCAAGAAGAAGGCGTTATCCTGTTCCCTGATGAATTCGACTTCGAATTGAAAAAGCAGGCCGCTAAGCGCTAGTTCTTTCGAATATAGTAACATCGTAAGTCAGCGTTGCCTTTCTTAGGCAGCGCTATCATTCAATTATCCCATCTAAGCTGTTTCAACGTATATTCGTCAATACCCAATCAACTGATACAAAGGCGCTTGCTGTGCGGCTTTAGAAGCTTGCTGAAGCACACCTGTTTTGCTGTATCTCTTGAGTATCTTTCGAACGATCGGTTTTACTTCAGGTTTTGTCATTCCAGCTATCAATTCTGGTTCATACAGTAGTTGCAGTAGCAACACATCTAAGGGTGATAATAAGTCTTCTGGTGTGTGGTCGTTGAAAATAGAAGGGTAGGCTTTATCTGAATCATTCGGTAGGCCTAGAACCTGTGTGATCTCTTCTACGATACAGGCGATCAGCTTACCTTGCGATCTTGCCTGATCTACGGGAATCACAATCCCAGCGTATACAATCTCACCTTTAGAATTGGTTCGATAGCCCGCCGTGCAGATGGCGCTATTTAAATGCTGAGTTGATTTGAGCTTGAGCACCGATTTCGCCTCAGATACCCACTGACTCTGCCTCGTGTATATCCATTTAACGTTCGCTTCGGACTCTTTACTGACGATTGTTATCGGATGCTGGGTGACTTCAGATAAGTGTTGGATATGAAGCTCTGTCAGCTCTTGATGCAGTGCTTTATCGCCGACTCGGTGATCGACCCATATGTTGATTGGCTGTTTCCATTTGGCGAGAGGTTTATTACCCTGGGAGTATTCATGTTGGAGCGCAACATCGTAAAATGCATTTTCGACAAACGTTTTATCAAGCCAAGTCAGCGGAGTGCTGACAACGTTGAAAGAAAGCAATGTGAATAGGGGAAATACCAAGAATAGGAGTGGTGCGAAAATTGAAGTTCGTCTCAGCACGTGTTTCTCCTCATTGAGGTCAATATTGAATCTGTTCTCCCACCTCTCAATTATGGTAGAGATGGGAGCTTAGGCGATAAGCTAGTGATTGGGTGCTTTGAAGAAATGGCTTTCCACTAACCTTTGTGTGATCTGATGGCTTGGATTGGTTAAGACTTCATGTGTATCACCAGCTTCAACCACACTACCTTCGTGCATGACGATGATCTTATCGGTGATGTGTTTAATGATACCTATGTGCTGAGATACGTACACAAACGATACCCCCATTTCTTCTTGCAGCTCTAAGAATAGGTTAATGATCTGAGAGCGCATGGCCATGTCTAAACCATTCAACGCTTCATCTGCCACAATGATGGATGGCTGAAGTATCAAGGCTCGAGCCAAACAAACCCTCTGTTTTTGACCCGCAGCCAGCATTTGTGGGTAAAAATAAGCATGTTCAGGTAAGAGGCCAACTCGTAATAGTGTGTCTCTCACACGGCGCATACGTGCTTCTGGCGGCATGTTAGTGTTTCTTTTTAACGGACCTTCAAGAATGAGGCCAATCTGAATTCGCGGGTTTAGTGATGTGTTCGGATCTTGGAAGATCATTCGAATCAGTTTACAGCGAGTTGAGTAGTCTTTGTGCTCCAGCTTTTCACCATTCACACGAATTTCGCCCCCTGTTGGCTCAACCATGCCTGCCAGCATTCGCGCCAATGTTGATTTACCAGAGCCATTTTGACCGATAAACCCAATGGTTTGGCCAGCTTCAAGAGTGAAACTTACAGGTTTAACTGCCTGGTGAATCTTTTTACGGAAAAGACCGGAGCGTGTTGTAAAGTCTTTAGATAATTCATTGACTTCTAATAAAGCACTCATGATTTCTTTTTCTTCTCCATATTTAGAGGAAAATGACAATTAAACTTATGGCTTTTAATACGTTTGGTGTAAGGAATCTCAACACATTGCCTTTGTGCGTAGGGACAACGAGGGCCCAATCGGCAACCGATAGGAAGATGCTGTAGTGGAGGGATAGACCCCGGTAGTGATTGCAACTTCTCTTTATGCGGTATCCAATCGTTGAAATCTGGCATCGCTTTAAGCAAAGCAACCGTATAGGGATGCTTAGGCGCATCTAGTAACTTCTGGGTATCTGCAGACTCGACTGATTGGCCACAGTACATGACGGTAATACGAGTTGCCCATTGTGTAATGGTGGTTAAATCATGGCCGATTAGCACGATAGTCGTGTTATTGAGCTGGTTCATTCGGCTCAATAAGCGCAATATTTGAGACTGTGTAATTGGGTCTAAATCGTTGGTCGGTTCATCAGCGATTAATATTTTTGGCTTAGCCGCAATCGCCATGGCTATCATCACTTTTTGACACTGACCATCGGTAAGCTCATAGGAATAACTGTCCATCAAGCGAGAGTGATCTTTGATACCGACTTTATGAATTAAGGTGATAGCTTGTTTCTTACGCCACTTAAACCTTTGCCACCACTTTCCTTCAAATGAATGGGAAGGAATTGATTCGATAAGTTGACGACCGACTTTTTCCGAAGGGTCGAGACAAGAAGATGGCTCTTGAAAGATCATTGCGATATCGCGTGCAATCACCCTGCGCCGCTCTTTGGGCGTCAGTTGCAAGAGATCAATATTACCAAGACGCATTCGATCGGCAGATACCTTCCAGTTCTCTTTACAAACGCCAACAATCGCTTTTGCAACCAAACTTTTACCTGAGCCGGACTCTCCTACGAGACCACGAATTTCCCCTTCGTTAAGAGTAAGGCTCATGCGGTCAACTGCTTTAACAAGCCCTTGAGGGGTTTCAATTTCGATAGTCAAATGTCGAATATCAAGTAACGGCATTATTCGATTCCTGCGTTTAAAGCTTGGCGAACACCTTCACCTACAAGGTTAATAACAATAACAGTAAACATAATCGCTAAACCAGGCAGGGTTACTGTCCATGGTGCTAAGTAAATAAGCTCAACTGAATCACCTAAGATAGCCCCCCATTCAGTGCTTGGAGCTTGTGCTCCTAAGCCTAAAAAACCGAGCGCTGTGATGTCGAGGATTGCTACCGACAATGCGAGTGTTATTTCAAGCGCAACCACGGTAAGAATATTCGGAACGATTGAATTCCATAATAGATAAAAGTTGTTCGCACCATCAAGGCGAGAAGCCAGAATATAGTCTTTCTCAACCTCTGCATGCACCGCAATGTAAACAGAGCGAATAAAGCGTGGTATCAGTGCCAAACAGAGTGCGAGGAATATATTAAATTCACCAAAGCCAAGGAATGCTACGAAAATAATGGCGAGTAGCAAAGATGGGATTGACATCACTGTATCTAGCAAGTGATTCAAAGTACTTGATAGGAGGCCGCGCGTCATCCCCGCGAATACACCAATCAAACAACCGATCACAGCAGCAATGAAGGTAATAATAACAGCGGCACCAAACGTCAACTGTGAGCCAATGATGAGACGCGAAAGGATATCTCGTCCTAAGTCATCAGTACCTAAGAAATACTCAACGGTGCCTGTAGGATCCCAAGAGGGTGGGGTCAACAAATGACCTGTTTGCTCTTGAGCATCATGAGGCGCTAACCAAGGTGAAGTAATTGTCACTAGAATGATCAAAGCTAAGCACCACAAGCCAAACATCGAGAGGTTATTCGCACGAAAGCTTCGCCAGAAACGCTCAAACTGGGTTGGAATTTGTTCTTCTTGGTAGATGTTATTTGTTAGCATACCATTCCTTTCTTACCAGAGGATTGATCATCGCTCCCAGTAGATCTGAAAGAATATTAGCGGTCAGAACTAGGGTTGCTACCACGATGACGCCTGCTTGAATAGAAACGTAATCTTGGTTGGATAGGGCATCTAACAACCAACGACCAATACCCGGCCAGTTAAAAATGGACTCTGTAATGATCGCGAGTGTTAACATACTCGACAGTTGAACACCGACTTTTGGAATGATCGGTGGGATTGCATTCCTTAATACGTGCTGCATGACAATTTCTCTCGTCGAAAGGCCTTTAATTCGTGCTGCTCGGATATAGTTTTGTGTCATCACTTCTGCAACCGATGATCTCATCAGTCGGATAACTTGAGTCGTCGGAGCTAATGCCAAAACAAGACAAGGTAAAGCCATGTGTTCAAGAACACTTTGCAGGGCATGGGCTCGATACTTACCTTCTGCAAAGAAAGTATCAATCATCGCAAAACCTGTTACGTGCTCAATCTCATAAAGTAGATCGTATCGCCCCCCGACTGGGAATATTTCAAAATGCAGTGAAAACACCATAATCATTAACAACGCGACCCAAAATATAGGAGCAGAGTAACCTGCCATTGAGGTAAACGAGATGGTAGTATCGACCAATTTACCTTGTCTCATACCGGCGATGGTGCCGAAAGGAATGCCAATAAATAGAGCCAGAACGAAAGCAAAGAAACACAGTTCTAACGTTGCTGGGAATACGATGGCAAGTTCATCGATGATAGGTGCACCGTGTTTACTTAGGCCAAAATTAAGGGTCGATAACTCTGTAATATAGCTAATCCAACCGGGCCAGAAATCTTGAATTGCCCAAGGAGAAGTTTGGTCTAGTCGAAGTAGCGAAAAGCCCACTAAAGTCAGGATCGCAAGCGTAATAACAAATAAATTTACACGTCTTAATGTATACCAAAACATCAGTTCACCTCTCTTCTGACTTGATCAAAAGGTTGAGCGTTGAACGGGCTCTGTTTGAAACCGGTCAGTGAACGGTCGTGGACGCGGAATTGCACGCCGTGTGCGAGAGGGATCACAGGAACTTCTTCGTTCAATATGTTTTGGGCTTGTCGATACAGGTTCACACGGTGCCTTTGTTGATTTATTTCCAAGGCTAAGTCGAGAAGGAAATCAAAATCCGAATTACACCACATAGAGACGTTTAGGCCTGCGCGTTCAGAGCTACAAGAGAGGAGGGGGCGCAAAAAATTATCAGGGTCACCGGTGTTACCTATCCAACCTGTAAGCAGTAAGTCTGTTGATGCTATGGATGATAGTTGAGTACGATCGAAACGGTCGTCGGTATAAAGTTTGAGGTCGATTCCAATATCGGCCAAGTTCGCTTGGATTAGCTCTGCGGTTTTTCTTGGACTTGGATTGTAAGCTCTTGGTTCTAGCGGTACCCACATTGAAAGCTCTAATCCTGGTTCTACTCCAGCTTCTCTAAGAAGAGCTAGTGCATAATTGCGGTCATAGCGAACTTGAATCGTGTCTTTCTGATAAGCCCAAGATGTTGGTGGTAACAACGCGTAAGCTTTAGTCCCCGTACCATAGTACACAGAGTCGAGTATATTTTGACGATTTATGGCTAAATTGAGCGCCTTGCGAACTCGTGAGTCACTTAGTGCAGGGTGTTCAGTATTAAGCGCAATGAAAGAGACATTGACCGCTGGTGTCGCCGTAATCACCAGTTCTTCGTTAGCTTGAATGATTGGGATTTGGCTAGAAATTGGCGAGTTCAGCACGTCACATTCATTACGAAGCAGTTTGGCGAGTGTGCCAGTTCCGCGTTGTGATGTGTCGAACACTACTTGGTCCATTTTTACGCCACCCTTCCAGTACTGTTTGTTCTTTTTCAAGCGTACAAGGTCGTTGATTTGGTATTCATCTAAGTAGAATGGACCGGTGCCAACCGGTTTAGAATCGATTTCATTTTTCTCGTCAGCAGCGAGTAGCTTATTGGCATATTCTTTGGAGTGAATCACCGCATAGCTGGTGGCTATATTATTGAGAAATGAATTGTCTGGACGGCTAAGTTGGAATTTAACTGTTAGGTCATCAACAGCCGTAATATCGACAATTAAGTTTTTGAAATCGATCCCTGCAAACCATGGGTATAGACCGCCACCCACATAATGGAATGGGTTCGAACTATCAATAACACGCTTAAAACTGAAAACCACATCTTGTGCGTTCATACTTCGAGTAGGGGTAAACCAATCTGTGGTTTGGAACGAAACGTTTGGACGCAATATGAAAGTGTATTCCATACCCGTTTTATCGACAGACCAACTTGTCGCTAAGTTCTGTTTTGGTCGATAAGTCATAGGGTCGAGAGTTAGCAGTGTGTCGAAGATTTGAGGGCTCAGCGACTCTGATGTAATTCCACTATCAACCAGCTGAGGATTGAAGGTAGTAGGGTTACCTTGGCCGCAATAAACGAAGCCTTTCTCTCGAATTTTCTCGTGATCCACACTTTCACCACATCCAGCTAAAAAGCTCAGCGTACAGATGCTCAGTGATAGTTTTATTAGTGCATTCATAAAAAGAAATACTTTTCGAAACGAGGCATTAGAAGAGCCTCAAGATCCGCATAATTTAACATTTTATTTATTCTGCTCCAAATAATAATCCTGTGTGGTCAGCTATTTGTCGTTAACCGATCCGACAATCGCGTATTTCCTCACCATACCTCTTAGTTGGTTGTAGGTCAGTCCAAGTAATTCTGCAGCCTGTTTTTGATTGAATTTGCTTTGTTTTAAGGCTTGATTGAGTAGCTTAATGTCTTGTTGTTCTTGCCATGCTTTGTAGTCAAGTGGCAGAGGAAATGGGCCTTCAGGTGAAGTATGGTCGCTGGATGGCTTATTGCCAATTTCTTGAGTTGAAACCTGCTCAGTTTTCCATACTGGTTTAAATGGGTTAAACACCAAAGATTCAATAGGATATGGTTTTTTACCGTGTTGATAGACTGCTCGTTCAATGACGTTCTTGAGTTCTCTGACATTTCCCGGCCAAGAATAATCTAGCAACGTCTCAACGGCTGAAGTGGTAAAGCCGACAAATAGCTCTAGCTCTAATTCTCGACACATCTTGATGGCGTAATATTCGGCCAGCAATGTAATGTCTTCTTTACGTTCACGAAGCGGTGGGATAGTAATCACGTCAAACGCTAGTCTATCTAATAGATCCGGTCTGAAGTCGCCTTTTAATGCCATATCTGGCAAGTCTGCATTGGTCGCGCATACTAATCTTACGTTCGCACTTAACGCCTTTTGCCCACCCACGCGTTCGTACTGGCCGTATTCAATAACGCGTAATAGCTTCTCTTGAACAGAAAGAGGAGCTGTGGCTAGTTCATCAAGAAACAGTGTACCACCTTCGGCTCTTTCAAAGCGTCCTTGATGACGCCCTTTTGAGCCTGTGAAAGAGCCCGATTCATGCCCAAATAGTTCAGAGTCAATCAACCCTTCACTGAGTGTTGAGCAGTTTAGGGATATCAACGGCTGATCCCAGCGCTTAGACAGATAATGGAGCCGTTGAGCGATCAGTTCTTTACCAGTACCGCGCTCTCCAATGATCAGAACTGGTCTTTCGATTGGTGCTAATTGAGAAACTTTATCTAAAACTGAGAGAAAGCTAGGTGATTCACCTATGAGGTTCTGCTGCATAGAAAGTCCTTGTATGATTTGAGTGCTATTGGACGTTATCTAGAGTTCTTTGTTTAGATATCTTCATTCAGATAACATAAGTTAAGTAACCATATTGATTGGCGAAAAATACCAATACTTGGCTAAATTCATCATAGCATGGTTCAAATTAATCACCATTTTATTGTAAGTTACTGATTATATATGGTTTAAGAGTTGGCACACTACTTGGATTACTTGCAGTAGGTTTAATAATAAACGTAAATTTGTGAGCAAGTGAATTAGAAGTCGAACAACGATTTAAAGCACATTTGCCGTCATTGTAATTAAGGAGTTCCTCATGGGTATTTTTTCTCGCTTTGCAGACATTGTAAATTCAAACATCAGTGCACTATTAGATAAGGCTGAAGATCCTGAAAAGATGATTCGCCTGATTATTCAAGAAATGGAAGACACGTTGGTTGAAGTTCGGACTAACTCAGCAAAAGCCATTGCAGACAAAAAGGAACTAGCGCGTAAAGTTGAAGCTATCGAAACGCAGATTTTAGATTGGCAAAATAAAGCGACGCTAGCACTGACGAAACAACGTGAAGATTTGGCTAGAGCGGCGCTGATTGAAAAGCAAAAACTGGAAGATATCCTTAAGAGTCTGCATACCGAACAAACTTTGGTTCATGAAACGATTGAAAAGCTAACCAGCGAGATTGGTAAGCTAGAAACCAAAATCGCCGAGACTCGCGCAAAGCAGCAAGCTTTAATGATTCGTAATAATGCCGCGAGCAATCGTCGTGATGTTCAAAAACACCTGCATTCAAGCAAAACCAACGAAGCAATGGCGAAGTTTGAGCAATTCTCGCGTAAAGTGGATGAATTAGAAGCTGAAGCAGACGTTTACGCAAAAACAGGTAATGCAAAATCTCTAGACCAAGAATTTGCAGAGCTACAAGCTCAAGATGAAATTGAACAAGAGCTAGCGAAACTGAAGCAACAAGTTGAAAACCGCGATAAATAATTTAGGAGTTGTCTATGTCAACATTTCTAATTGCAGGTCCACTGATTGTCTTCTTGATCTTCGTGGCACCGCTATGGTTATTCTTACATTACCGCAGCAAGAAGAAGTCCAGTAACGGTCTTTCTGAAACGGATCTTCAGCGCTTGCACAAGCTTTCAGCTCAAGCTGAATCTATGCAAGACCGTGTGAAAACGCTAGAAAAAATACTGGATTCGGAGTCACCTAACTGGAGGCGAAACTATGAGTAAAGAACTGTATCGCGATACGATTAACGGAAAATTGTCTGGTGTGTGTGCAGGGTTAGCGAACTACTTTGGCCTTGAAGTATGGTTGGTTCGTATCTTGGTTATCTCTGCCGCACTGCTTGGAGGCAGCTTCCTCGTTTTACTCGCGTATTTAGCTTTGACGTTCATGCTTGAAAAACAACCGTCCCAGTATGTCGATGAAATGAAAGCCAAGCAAGAGCATACATTGAAGCAAAAACCTTGGGAAAAAGGACAAACAGCCGAGTCTTTATTGGGCACTCTAGAAGGTGATTTCCAGAAGTTAGAGACGAGTGTGCGCAACATGGAAGCCTATGTCACCTCAGATACTTTTAAAGTCGACCGCGAATTTAAGAGAATGTAGTAGTAAAACCGAAAAATATTAGATAGTGGTTTGGGACGGCTGATCCTAAACCATTATTATTTTTGATAATTTTGTCTAAATAAATCTTACGATAATTGGTAAGTTACTTGTGATTAATCTATGTTATAAAAATATTTATAATTATGGATGATTACCAATGTATAGAGCCTCCGTAGTCCTATTGACAGCCATCGCTGGGTTGTTTGGGTGTGGTAAGGAGCTTCCTCCGGTACCTGAGCCTGATTCTAGGCCCGCCAAACTCTTCACTGTCTCTGTCGGCAATAATGCCTTTGAACGTAGCTTTCCTGCCACCACAGAAGCCGGTAATAAAGCAGTCCTTGCATTCCGTGTTCCCGGGTTACTTCAGACTATTGACGTCACTTCGGGTCAACAGGTTACTAAAGGCGACGCACTTGCAACACTAAATCCAGATGAATATCAGTTGTTAGAGAAACAAGCGAGGGCCAACTTTAAGCTTGCTGATGTACAGTATCAACGTGCGATCAAATTACGTAAAGATCGCGTGGTTTCAGAACAAGATTTCGACCAAGCGAAAGCCAATCACAATTCCGCTAAAGCTGTTCTTAATCAAGCTAAAGCAAACCTGCGTTACACGACCCTAGTCGCGCCTTACGATGGAACAATTTCCATCATTCCAGCTGAAAACCATGAATATATCGCTGCGAAACAAGGTGTGATGAATATTCAAACCAATCAGGTTCTTAAAGTCGTTTTCCTATTACCCGATCAACTTATCTCGCGCTTTTCTTCTGGGTTCGAAACCGACGCAACCATGGTATTTGATGCGTTCCCTGAAAACCCTTACGCTTTAACCTTCCAAGAGGTTGATACCGAAGCGGATCCGAAAACAAGTTCATATAAAGTAACGATGGTGATGGAAAGACCAACCGATATCGGTATTTTGCCGGGCATGTCTGGCACGGTAAATATCGTGTCTGCTCTCGCTGCGGCAACCAAAATACCAACCTCTGCCATGATGACCGATGGTGATGATGTGTCAGTGTGGCGTGTTAATAATGACGGTATTGTTGAGAATGTGGCAATCGTGATTGATGAAAAGCGTCATATTGTCTCTGGGCTGAACGATGGAGACCGTATTGTCACTTCTGGCGTTAATGGTCTTGAACCGGGTGTTAAGGTTCGAGAGTGGGTTAAGGAAAGGGGGCTATAACATGAAAACACTTAAAGTGGCCGCCGGCCTGTCGTGTTTAGCCTTACTGACGGCTTGTGAAGATAAACAAGTGGTAGAAGTGGATAACACGCCCTTGGTTAAAGCCGTCGAGATTTCAGTCATCGATTTTAGCGATAAGCTTTATTTCCCGGCGGTGGCTAATGCTGCAGAGAAAGCCCGCCTTAGCTTTCGTGTCGCAGGAGAGATCAATAAGCTGGATGTAAAAGAAGGTGAGCGGGTTAAAGCCGGAGACATCATTGCTGAGTTAGATCCTACCGATTACCAATTGGATGTAGACAACGCTCAGGCGCGTTACACGGTAATCAACAGCCAATATAGGCGTTCGAGTCCGCTCGTGAAGAAAGGGCTATTAGCGAAATCGCAGTTTGATGAAATCGCCGCGCAACGTCAGATTGCTTATTCGGAATTAGAGCTTGCTAAATTACGGTTATCGTTCACTAAGCTTCGTGCCCCAGTTGATGGGATTATCTCTCGAGTCAGTGTTGACCAATATGAAAATATTCAGGTTGGCCAACAGGTTGTGAATATTCACAGTGTTGAGAATGTGGAAGTGGTTATCCAACTACCAGACCAGGTTTATGTGAACCAGCCAAGCGAACAACTTTTATCGAATGTAGAAGCTTTGGTTCGAGTACCCAGTGGTAATGAATACACGGCGAGTATTAAGGAGTTCACGACTGAACCAGACCCAAGCACTGGGACTTTCACCGTTACACTTGCTTTACCTATGCCAAAAGATGATTTGATTCTTGATGGTATGGCCGTTGATGTGACTTCTAATGGGCGAGATATCGGTTTGGATTTAAAAGCCGGCGTCCTTATTCCAATCGAAGCTGTCTTTAATGCCGATGGTGATGAGTTAACTCGTCAAAACTCTTATGTGTGGGTACTTAATGATGACAACACCGTCTCGAAGCAGCAAGTTGTGTTAGGAAAAGCAAACCAGAAGACATTGCAGATAATGAAAGGATTAGAAATGGGGCAGCATGTTGTTGTTGCAGGCGTATCGCGATTGCGAAATGGGATGACAGTGGAAGTATTATCTCAGGAGACGAACAATGAGTGAAGTAAATAACAAGCCCCAAAATGACGATCAACAGGGTGATGATCAGATCACAGGTGTTGCTTCTTACTTTATACGTAACAAAGTCATTAGCTGGATGCTATCTTTGATCTTTCTTATTGGTGGTGTCTCAGCATTTTTCGGATTGGGTCGTTTAGAAGATCCTGCCTTTACTATCAAAGATGCGATGGTCGTGACCTCTTATCCTGGAGCGACACCTCAGCAAGTGGAAGAGGAAGTGACCTACCCATTAGAGAAGGCGATTCAACAGCTTACTTATGTGGACGAAGTTAACTCTATCTCAAGCCGTGGTTTATCTCAGATAACGGTAACGATGAAGAATAACTATGGTCCTGATGATCTTCCGCAAATCTGGGACGAGCTTCGCCGAAAAGTGAATGATCTTAAGGTGGAACTGCCACCCGGCGTTAATGCTCCTCAAGTCATTGATGACTTCGGTGACGTTTACGGTATTTTGCTGGCGGTGACGGGAGATGGTTATAGTTACAAAGAGCTGCTGGATTATATTGATTACCTAAGGCGAGAGATGGAGTTGGTTGATGGGGTCAGTAAAGTCTCTGTTTCCGGTCAACAGCAAGAGCAAGTGTTCATTGAGATATCGATGAAACGTATTAGCTCTTTGGGCCTATCTCCGAGCACTGTATTTAACCTTTTATCAACTCAAAACATTGTATCAAGTGCTGGTGCGGTAAGGATTGGTGATGAGTACATTCGAATTCATCCCACGGGTGAGTTCCAGAATGTTGAACAACTCGGTGATTTGATTTTGACGGAAGGTGGTGCTCAAGGCCTCATCTATTTAAAAGATGTAGCTGACGTCACTCGTGGCTATGTTGAGGTACCGAGTAACATCATTGGCTATAACGGTAAACTCGCCCTCAACCTTGGTGTCTCATTCGCGCAGGGCGTGAACGTGGTTGAGGTGGGGGAAGCCTTTGACCGACGGCTTGCAGAGCTTAAATATCAACAGCCAGTTGGTATCGACATTTCTGAGGTTTATAACCAACCAAAAGAAGTCGATAAGTCGGTAAGCGGTTTTGTAGTCAGTTTAGGGCAAGCGGTTGCAATCGTGATTGTGGTTCTCTTGTTCTTCATGGGGCTACGGTCGGGTCTTCTGATCGGTTTAATACTGCTGCTGACTGTTTTCGGTACCTTCATTTTCATGCAATACCTCAAGATCGACCTTCAACGTATTTCATTAGGCGCTTTGGTTATCGCCTTGGGGATGCTGGTGGATAATGCCATTGTGGTGGTGGAAGGAGTATTGATCGGCACGCAGAAGGGGCGAACCCGGATGCAGGCCGCCACCGATATCGTTACCCAAACCAAATGGCCATTGTTGGGTGCAACGGTTATTGCAGTCACCGCTTTTGCTCCTATTGGCTTGTCTGAAGACTCAACTGGTGAATATTGTGGCACCTTATTTACGGTGCTACTTGTCTCGTTAATGCTGAGTTGGTTTACTGCTATCTCAATTACGCCTTTCTTTGCTGACATGTTCTTCAAAGGTCAAAAGGTTGACCCTGACAACGAAGGCAAAGACCCATACAACGGAATGGTTTTTGTTATCTATAAAAACTTCCTTGAGTTCTGTATGAAGCGTGCGTGGCTCACCATGCTCGTTTTGATTATCGGTTTGGGGGCGAGTGTTTATGGTTTTGGTTTTGTGAAACAGGCTTTCTTCCCATCTTCAACCACACCAATGTTCCAAGTGGATGTGTGGATGCCGGAAGGGAGCGATATTCGTGCGACCAACACCAAGCTTAAAGTACTTGAAAGTTGGTTAGCAAAGCAGGAAGAAGTTGATCATATCACGACGACGGCAGGTAAAGGTCTACAACGCTTCATGCTGACTTACTCACCAGAGAAAAGTTATAGCGCCTATGGCGAGATAACGGTTCGTGTGAAAAGTTACGAAGTACTTGAAGGGTTGATGCTGCGTTTCCGTGAACATGTAAATGGTCAGTTTCCTGAAATTGACTATAAACTCAAACAAATAGAATTAGGTCCAGGTGGTGGTGCGAAGATTGAAGCGCGAATTGTAGGTTCTGATCCAACGGTATTACGTACAATTGCAGCTCAAGTGATGGATATAATGCATGCCGATGAAGGTGCATTTAATATTCGTCATGATTGGCGTGAAAGAACCAAGGTGCTAAAACCTCAGTTCAATGAAAGCCAAGCACGCCGTTATGGTATTACAAAATCAGACGTTGATGATTTCCTCGCGATGTCTTTCTCTGGTAAGTCGATTGGTGTGTATCGTGATGGTACAACGTTGATGCCGATTGTGGCTCGTTTACCAGAAGGTGAGCGTGTCGACATTCGTAACATCGAAGGCATGAAGATCTGGAGCCCAGCATTAAGTGAATACATCCCATTGCAACAAGTCACGTTAGGCTACGAGCTGGAATGGGAAGATCCACTGATCATTCGTAAGAACCGTAAGCGCATGCTAACGGTAATGGCCGATAATGACTTGTTGGGTGAAGAAACTGCTTCGACTCTGCAAAAACGATTACAACCACAAATTGAAGCGATTGAGATGCCTCCGGGTTACTCATTGGAATGGGGTGGTGAATATGAATCGTCAGCAGATGCACAGGCGTCACTGTTCACAACCATGCCTCTTGGCTATTTGTTCATGTTCTTGATTACCGTGTTCTTATTTAACTCAGTGAAAGAGCCTTTAATTGTTTGGTTAACGGTTCCGTTGGCGTTAATAGGGGTAACGACAGGCCTGTTAGCCTTGAATACACCATTTGGTTTTATGGCGCTGTTAGGTTTCTTGAGTTTATCGGGAATGCTGCTCAAAAACGGTATTGTACTGCTGGATCAAATTGAGATTGAAATGAAGTCAGGTAAAGATCCGTACATAGCGGTTGTTGACGCTGCATTAAGCCGTGTTCGTCCGGTATGCATGGCCGCGATTACGACCATTTTAGGTATGATCCCGTTACTGCCTGATATCTTTTTCAAGCCAATGGCAGTAACCATTATGTTTGGTTTAGGCTTTGCGACTGTACTGACGTTAATCGTAGTACCTGTGTTGTATCGTCTATTCCATAAGATTAAAGTGGCTTAACGGCAATTAACCTTTGAAATAGTGCCCCTGAATGGGGCGTTATTTTTATATACCGATTGATAAAAGAGAATACAAAAATGGCAGCGAACACATCGGATAGAACCTGCGCATGGGCTCTTAAACATGAACTGGAAAGGGAATATCACGACGCTGAGTGGGGCGTACCTGTTTACGACGACCAAGTGTTGTTTGAATTCATTACGTTAGAGGGGGCACAAGCTGGCCTGAGTTGGATCACGATACTCAAAAAGCGCGAAGGCTACCGTGCCGCATTTGATAACTATGATCTCAACAAGCTAGCCGAACTCAATGAAGACAATGTGGCGAATATCATTGAAAACTTCGATGTGGTTAAGCATAAGGGTAAGATTGCTTCGGTATACAACAATGCGCGAGCAACGCTTGAATTACAGAAAGAGTTCGGCTCTCTTTCAAATGCCTTATGGCAATTTGTCGATAACGAAGTGATTGTGAATCAATGGACCGAGATGTCTCAAGTTCCCGCTTCTACCGAGCAATCTAAAGCGATGAGTAAGTTTTTGAAAAAGAGAGGCTTTAAGTTTGTCGGGGAAACAATCTGTTACGCGTTCATGCAAGCGACCGGTATGGTCAATGATCACTTAGTCGGTTGTCCTCATAAATAAAGTGCTATTTCTTTTGACGAAATAATTGTGAGGCAATCGAATATAGAAAAGGCAGGATAGTCCTGCCTTTTTGATATGAATAATACGATTGGTATGACTCTTAAAATTAAACCAGAGCGCTGTAACGTTCTAAGCCACCTTCTAGATCTGCAATCAAGTCATCGACGTCTTCTAAGCCGATATGAACGCGTATCAGAGTTCCTTCTAAGTTTGGGTTTGCTACGGTTCTCAGGCTGTTAAAGCTGCTTGGTTCATTCGCTAGAATCAAACTCTCAAATCCACCCCATGAGTAACCCATGCTAAAGTGGGTCATGCCGTCAAGCAGCGCCGTCGTTGCTTGTGGGTTTGAGTTCTTTAAAACAAAAGAGAACAAGCCATTACCACCAGTAAAATCTCGTTTGAAGAACTCATGGCCAGGGCAAGTCTCTAGAGCCGGGTGACGAACGTGGTCAACTTCAGGACGAGTCTCTAACCATTTTGCGACTTTCAAGCTACTTTCTGCGTGTTGGCGTAGTCGAACATCAAGAGTCCGAATACCACGAAGACCAAGATAAGCGTCATCTGGAGAGACACATTGTCCCATCAAGTAACTCTGTTCTCGTAGTTGTTCCCAGCATTTTTCGTTGGCAACAGCGGTCCCCAACATTACATCAGAATGGCCAACGATGTATTTGGTCGCTGCTTGAATCGAGATATCAACACCGAAATCAAACGGAGAGAAGTTAACGCCTGCTGCCCAAGTGTTGTCTAGCATAACGATGATTTCATGCTCGTGAGCAATACGTGCTAGTGTTGGGATGTCTTGTACTTCCATGGTGACCGAACCCGGAGACTCGGTAAAAAGCACTTTGGTGTTTGGCTTTATAAGATCTTTAATGTCTTCGCCAATGGTTGGCTTATAGTAAGTTGTTTCCACACCCATCTTTTTCATGATGGTTTCGCAAAAATCACGAGTTGGTTCGTAACAGGTGTCGACCATGAGAATATGGTCTCCTGTTTCTACAAAAGATAAGATTGCGTTTGAGATTGCTGCTGTACCACAAGGATAAAGAGCACAGCCTGCACCGCCTTCAACTTCAACCATTGCATCTTGAAACGCGAAATGAGTTGTAGTGCCACGGCGTCCGTAGAAAAGAGTCTGGTTAGCGCGATTAACGGTCGCTTTACGTTTCTCTTCTACTGTGTTGAAAACGACAGTAGAAGCTCGTTGAACTGGTGGGTTTACGACGCCATTGGTCCACTTCTTATCACGACCTGCTGTGATGAGTTTGGTGGTTTTGCTTTCGGACATGCTGTGAATTCCTTATCGATGGTTATGTTCTATTTAAAACACGCCAACAGCCCCCAAATCAAGAGGGAGGCTGGAGTTTTTACACTTTTTAATTTTTGTCGTGGTTTAGGATTAACGGTTACAAGCGTAGTTAGGAAGTGAGTTGTTACTGATTCTTTGATCTTATTAAAGCAGTGGATTGAACAAATAGAACAACCTTTCAAAGAAGCGGTTACGTAGGCTTCTTTTTTCCCATCTTTCTAACTCAACTTGATGAGCCGACTCTATGTAAGACTTTTGTAATTCTGATAGTTGTCGTGTGAAGTGCACATCATCGACGGCAAGTGTGACTTCAAAATTGAGCCAGAGACTACGCATGTCAATATTGACCGTGCCGATCAAACAGAATTCTTCATCAACAACGACGGACTTCGTATGGAGAAGGCCACCATAAAATTCATAAATTTTCACTCCCGCTTCAAGCAGTTCGGTATAAAAGGCGCGAGAAGCCCATTTAACCATTAACGAATCGTTGTTGTGCGGAATGATCAGTTCTACGTTTACACCACGTTGAGCTGTCATTTTAAGTGTCTCTAATAAGTCTGCGCTAGGGACAAAGTAGGGTGTAGTGATGCATAGAGATTTATTTGCCTGATTAATGGCAATAGTTAGAACTTGCAGGATTAAATACTCAGGCATCCCCGGGCCTGATGGAACAACTTGAACTGGATGATGAGTCATTATTTCTTCAACAGGACATTTCGGTAAGTCGGGAAGAATTCGTTCGCCCGTTTCAACTTCCCAATCCCAACCATGGATTGCCGACAGCACGTTAACGGTTGGGCCCGTTATACGGACCATTACGTCGATCCAGTGACCCACCCCTGAGCTCTGCTTGAAATGGATAGGGTCAACCATGTTCATTGAACCGGTATAAGCAATGGATTCGTCAATTACGATGATTTTGCGGTGTTGTCTTAAATCTAAGCGTCGCAAAAAAATACGCCATGGGCTCACTTCCAACGCTTGCACAACTTGGACGCCCGCGTTTTTCATCATTAGAAGCCAGTGGCTCCTGAAGAAGCGAGGGCTACCTGCTGAATCGAGCAAAACCTTAACATCGACGCCGCGTTTTGCTGCTCGGATAAGAGCTGAAGCTACAGAATCGGTCAGGCCACCAGGGTGCCAAATATAGAAAACCATCTTAATGCTGGTCTGTGCATTTTCTATATCTTCGATAATTGATTGTAAGCTCTCATTAGGAGAAGCTTGCAGTGAAAGCGTGTTACCACTGAGTGCAGGAATGCCCATCCTATTGTTACAAAGTTCATCAATCTTGTGGATTGGGGAGCCGACTTTACCGGGCTGGTGAAGTTGGCAATTATTTAACTGGCGGAACCAATCACCAAAGGGAGTAAACATTCGGTGCGCACGTTCAGCTCGCTTTTTACCCAGATTCAGCTCACCAAAAAGGAAGTAAAAAGCGACTCCAACAATAGGAAGTATGTAAATAATCATGAGCCAGGAAAGAGAAACACTGAGAGAACGTCGTTTTAGTACGATACGTAAAGTTACACCGGCGACAAGAACCCAGTACAAAGCAACAGAAGCCAAAGTTAAAAAATGGTAGAACTTTTCCACATTGAATACTCGAAAAAAGAGACAGTTAGATAGTAATGCTATTTTAAGAATATGGGAATTTAAGGAATCAACTATTTACAAAATAGAGCAAAAGCTGTAAATAGGTTAAAGTTGTTAAGTTTTAGTTAACTTAAGAAGAAAGCGATTGTTTTGAGCGAAAGCGTACTATTTAACCATAAAAATTTACACTGGTAACGAAATATGTACGGTTCGCGCTTCCAATTTTATTTTTAAACTGGTTTACTTGCTATATAACGAGCGTCAATCAAATCTTTTAGTTGTGTAAATTTATTTATACACCTTATCTTTTAAAGACGCCACCCAAAGCAAAACACAACATCACATAACACAAAAGTTTGGAGTACACGTGGCTACGAGTAATACAACCACAACACCTCGCGATACCTGGGGTTCGAAGTTAGGATTCGTAATGGCTGCAGCAGGTTCTGCTGTTGGCTTAGGTAACATTTGGAAATTCCCTTACACAGCAGGCGAAAGCGGCGGCGGTGCATTCGTTGCAATCTACCTGTTTTTTGTCATCTTTATCGGTTTCAGTGTCATGTTGACTGAATTTGCGATTGGCCGTCATACGCAAAGATCAGCAGTAGGTGCATTTAAAACAACAGACCGTCGTTGGACGTTCGCCGGTGTAATCGGTGTGTTTAGCGGCCTATTGATCATGGGCTTTTACCCAGTTGTAGGTGGTTGGTCAATCGCATACATTGGTAAAATTGCTGGTGGTCTTCTTGATGCACCAGAAGCCATTGGTGATAGCTTCGGCGGCTTTATCTCAAACCCAGTTCAACCATTAATGTGGATGGGCCTGTATCTATTGCTTAACGTTGTTATCGTTATTAAAGGTATCTCTGGTGGTATTGAGAAGGCGGGTAAGATATTGATGCCAATTCTTTTCATCATCCTTATCGTGGTATCAATTAAAGGTATCATGCTTCCGGGCGCGATGGCTGGTCTTGAATTCCTATTCAGCCCTGACTTCTCTAAAGTAGACAGCGGTGTAATTCTAGCAGCGCTAGGTCAAGCATTCTTCTCACTAAGTCTTGGTATGGGTTGTATGTTGACTTACGGCTCTTACCTTAAGAAGAAAGAAAACCTAGTTCAAACTACGGCTATGGTTACGGCAATGGATACAGGTGTTGCTATCCTAGCTGGTGTTGCAATGTTCCCTGCAATGTTCGCATTCGGTATGGAACCTGCAGCTGGTCCGGGTCTAGTATTCGTGGTTGTTCCTCAGCTATTTGCTGAAATGGGCGGCGTAGTTGGTCTTCTATTTGCTCTTATGTTCTTCGTTGGTCTGAGTGTTGCGGCACTGACTTCTTCAGTATCTCTACTTGAAGTTGTGGTTTCTTACCTAATTGATGAAAAAGGCATGAAGCGTGTAACAGCAGTACTGACTGCAAGTTCAGTGATGGCTATTCTATGTATCTTTGCTTCTTTATCACTTGGTGGCTTCGGTCCAACACTGTTTGATACTGGTGCATTCGATATCTTTGACCTATTGACTGACAAGATCTTCCTGGCAGTTGGCGGTATGTTGGTATGTATCTTTGCTGGTTGGAGACTAAACCGTGCTGACCTAGAGAAAGAAATCACTAACGACGGTGAAGTTTCTTTCCCATTGTTCGGTCTGTGGTACACGCTAGTTAAGTACATCATCCCAGTAGCTATCGCTATCGTAGCGTTTATGGGTATCTCTTCTGGCTTCGACAGCGGTAAAGGGGCAATTATGCTACTAGGTATTGGTATCATTGCTGGCTCTGCGGTAATTTCTAAAAAATTCTAATCGTAAGCTAAAGTCAATGGATAAACGGGAGCTTGAGGCTCCCGTTTTTTTATGCTTACGACTCTATTCGTTAATAACAATAACTAAAGTTACCCTCTTGGTACTTAGTATAAATACCATTAACGATTAGTTGATCAGCATTTTGATTTAGGTAAGTTTAGTGTGAAATTGTTCGTGAGAAAGAAAGTTTATTGAGTTCGTTGGACTTTTTCGTAGCTGGATTATGGGTTCAGACACGGTATACTCCACGCTCTACAATGGAGCTAGCCTTTACATGTTCGATATTCTTCTGAACCACTCTGATTTTTTACTTATCAATAAGCATCCTGGAGTCAGCGTCCACAAAGACGATGGCGATACCATGTTGCTTCAAGAAGTTGCTAAGGCAATTAATGAGCCTAAGCTGTATCTCGTTCATCGACTAGATAAAATGACCTCGGGCATTCTACTGCTAGCAAAAAATGCGTTGGCGGCGAGCGAGCTTTCACAGCTATTTGCAAAGCGTGAAGTAGAGAAATATTACCTTGCGATTGGTTCTAAGAAGCCAAAGAAAAAGCAGGGTTTGATTTCTGGAGATATGGAGCGATCAAGACGCTCAAGTTGGAAACTTCTGACATCCAAAGAGAATCCGGCGATTACTCAGTTTTTATCAGCAACGGCTGAACCCGGTGAACGTCTGCTTTTATGTAAACCCTATACGGGGCGAACTCATCAGATCCGTGTCGCGATGAAATCGATCGGCTCAGCCATTGTTGGCGACCCTATTTATAATCCGTCGAGTGAGGCTGACAGAGGTTATCTGCATGCCTTCGCGATTCGATTTACCTATCAATCACAGGCCTACGAATATGTTTGCGATCCAAGAAGCCTAAACTCCTTGGGTGAGAAGTGGCATCAGGAAACCGTGTCGAACGGTTTAGACAACTGGCTTGAACCTTGGTCATTAACTTGGCCAAAGCTAAACACTAAGTGAGTGAAATAATGGAAGCATCAGCTTTACCTCTGTTTTTTAGTCATATTGAACAGCAACTTAATGAAGTACCAAACGAACTACGCCGTATTTTCCACGGCCGCGGTAAGTTTTGGCCTGGTCTAGAGCAACTGACATGTGACTGGGTTGATGGACAACTACTGGTTAACGTGTTTAAAGAAGTAGACGATGAATTCTTGTCATCTCTCAAAGCTGGATTGGTTGAACTCACCAACAAAGATATCTGGCAATCAAAGCAGGGCACAAGCATTGTTCTGCAACACCGTTATGCCGATGGCGCGCCTTCAGAGGTTCTATGGGGCGAGTTGAATGATTCTCCGGTTGTGGTTGAGCACGGTCTTAAGTACCAATTAGATATTGGCCGTAATCAGAACTTCGGTTTGTTCCTAGACATGCGCAATGGTCGTCAATGGGTACAAGATCATGCCAAGGATAAGAACGTTCTTAACCTGTTCGCATACACCTGTGGTTTCTCTGTCGCGGCTATCGCTGGTGGCGCTCGTCAGTGCATGAATGTGGATATGTCGCGTGGCTCACTAAACAAAGGCCGCGATAACCACCGTCTGAATGATCACGATATGCGTTCGGTTAACTTCCTTGGTTACGATATCTTTAAGTCGTGGGGGAAAATCAAGAAGGGCGGCCCTTACGAGCTCGTTATCATTGATCCGCCTTCGTTCCAAAAAGGCAGCTTTGCTTTAACTAAAGATTACAAAAAGATCTTACGTCGTTTGCCTGAGCTTCTAACAGAAGGCGGTGAAGTGATTGCGTGTGTTAACTCACCAGCGGTTTCTCCTAACTTCCTTATCGAGACGATGGCAGAAGAAGCGCCAAACGTTGAGTTTATTGAGCGCCTAGATAACCCGCCTGAGTTTGTCGATGTTGACCTTGATTCAAGCCTTAAGGTACTGAGGTTTGAGATTAGCGCTTCTGCTGACGCTTAATTGTTTTTAAACACCAGTTAGAAAAAACGCCGCTCATATTGAGCGGCGTTTTTGTATCTTGTTTTTGTCGTTAGATTGCTAACTCTCTTGCTGAGTCTTGAGGGTCTGGAACCCAAAATAAATTCGCATGAACGTAGTTAGCCAACACGCCGCACCAAAGGTGTAAGCAATAACCGCAAAGTGTTGCGGCCAAATACAAAAGGCAATGAAACACGCGATGGTTTCAGTGCCTTCGGTTAGCCCTGACATGTAGTACAAAGACTTATGCTTATAGACTGGGTTTTCGATGCCTCGCTTGCCTGCCATCACCGCAAACGCCAAAAAGCTGCTGCCTGTGCCGATAAAAGAGAAGATCAAAAATGCACCGGCAATGGCGTTATGTTCTGGGTTGGCAATGACGAATCCAAAAGGGATCAGCGAGTAGAATAGGAAATCTAGGCTGATATCGAGGAACCCGCCTGCATCACTGATGCCTTGGGTTCGAGCCAAGGCCCCATCAAGCCCGTCGCAAACCCTGTTAAATACAATAAACCCTAACGCCCATTCGTATTGTTGAAATGCCAATGCTGGAAACGCTAAACATCCAACCAGAAACCCAAACAGGGTGGTTTGGTTGGCTGTGATGCCGAATCTATTAAGTAGTTTGGCTGATTGATTTAATGGCCACTTAATGACCTTAATAGAGTACTTATCCAGCATGGTTACTTCTCCATGGCCAAGACAGTACTTCTGCCCCTTGAGGTACATCGGCTTCGTCGTGCGTGACCATTAATGTAGGGATATTCGCTTTGGTCAATTGTTCAAACACCCAATCTCGAAATTGTGCTCTTAACTCTTGGTCCAGTTTGCTGAACGGTTCGTCAAGCAGGGCTAGTTTAGGCTTGGCTAACAACATACGAGTTAAGCTTATTCTTGCGCGTTGACCACCAGATATTTGATCCGGGAAAGACTCTGCCAAGTGAGTTAGCTCTATGTCTTTTAGCGCAGCCATTGCTTGCTGTTGACGAGCGGAACCCTTAACCGAATTAGGCAGAGAGAACGCTAAGTTTTCCCATACTTTTAGATGAGGGAATAGTAAGTCATCTTGAAACAGGATACCGACTTCACGCTGATGTGAAGGCAGGTCGTCCAACTGAATATCGTTTAATACAACGGTGCCTGAATATGAAAACTCTTCACTTAAGTGACCAGCAATCGCATCCAATAAGGTCGACTTTCCGCAGCCACTCGGCCCCATCAAAGCCAGTATTTGGCCAGATTCTAATGTTACGTTTAGCGCTGAGAACAGCGAATCTCCATCGGTTTTACGGATGGCGAGGTCGTTGAGGTACAGACTCATTACTTAGGAAACCTTTAAAAGTAAGACGGCGATATCTAAGTTGAAGTCGGCTGACTAATATCGCTAAAGAGAAAAAGAACAGAGGCAATAGGGCCTGCCAAATGGCATAGATTGCTGTCACCCTGCGGTCGAAACCACTGGTTAGGGCAACGGCTTCTGTGGTGATCGTGCTAATACGGCCCGCACCGAGCATCAATGTCGGCAAGTACTGAGCCAAACTCACACTGATCCCAACCGCCCAAGCAAAGGCGATAGCAGGAAGCAAGATCGGCAGTTTGATCGAATACCAACTCTGAAAGGGCGATTTACCTAGGCTCAGCGAGGCTTTAATCAACCCATCATTGAAACTTTTCCACGGGCCGTCCAAAGACAGATACACAAACGGGAAAGCAAAGAAAACATGCGCCCAAATCACCCAGAACTCATAGGCACTACTGCCGATGTAGAGGGTCGTGACTTGCATACCAAACAATACCGAGAGTTGAGGTATTAGCATTGGAATAGCGATAATGAAGCCCGGAACTTGCCACTTGTATTTGATTCTGTATTCGTGAGCCACCAGCGCAAGCAACAAAGCGATTGAAGCGGCAATAAGACCAATCCATAAGCTTTGACCCACAGTACTCATGATGCCATCCCATTCGAACTCCCAGAAACGCATGCTGTAGCGGCTCGGCAGTAAATCAGGGAAGCGCCAACGCTGAGCAACGCTCCAAATTACCATCAATGGAATGATCAGCAGTGAAAGACTAGCAAGCACTGTGAATACCGTTTTCCCCGGGAGGTTTGCCCCTGTTCTTCCGGAATACTGCCAAGTTCGAAAGTACTTAAGAACCGCCCATTCAACTAAACGCGCCAAGGCGATGATCAACGAAGCTAAACCAAATAAAACGATGGCACCAGCAGCAGCTCGCGGGAGTAGGTTAAGGTCAGGATCGTTGAACCATTGCCATACCAAAACGGCAAAGGTCGGCGGGTTGGTTGGGCCAATGATCAGAGCAATATCGACAACCGAGACACTGTAAGCGAGTACTGCCAGCATTGGGAAGCGAAGCTTAGTAAACCATTGTGGGAAAATACATTTCCACCAGATCTGAGCACGGCTATAACCCAGAGATGCACTGACCTTAGTGATACGCTCTACATCAATTTGCTGAAGTATCGAAATGCTCATCAGCAACAAGAAAGGGACTTCTTTGAGTGCGAGCATAATGATTAAGCCAAACGCGTATGGGTCTTTCACCAATAACGCCAATTCAGAGCTGGTAGCCGATTCGCCGAGCAAGTAATGTACCGCTCTTGCGCCAAGTCCCGTTGGACTAAACAGAAAAGCAAAGCCGATAGCGAAAGCCACATGTGGAATGGCAAGCATTGGCGATAGCATTAACTCAATCTTTCTCCAAAACTTGTTTCCCCAAGAAGCTTGAAGAATACAAAAGGTCAGGAAGCAGGCGATATAGCTGCTTCCAATTGCTGAACCTAGGCTTAAGCCAATAGAGTGCCAAGCCCCTTCCCATTGAAAGACTTGGCTAAAACCGTTGAGTGTCGGCTCCTCTAAACCAAGGGGCGGGATGAAACTCAGTGACGAAGCCACGACTCCCGCTACCCCAGGAATGGTTGGGATGATACATACAGCTATAACAACAAAATATAGAGCGCGTAGCATGGAGGTTAGTTACCGTATCGCTTAAGCCACTCTTTCTCGAGCGCGTTTTGCCAACTAGGATGCGGTTCATCAATCGATTTAAATTGCTGAGTATTTTTAGCGCTGCCGGTTAAGTACTTACTGCTCAATACAGAAGGGTCACCCCAAACATTGAGGTCACCTTTGCGAGATTGTGCTTCTGGGCTCAACAAGAAGTTGATGGTCACTTGAGCACCCGCGGTTGCATTGGCATTCCAAGGAATCGCAAGGAAGTGAATGTTAGACAGAGCGCCGCTTTCTAACGCATAAGCCTTAGTGGTTTCGGCTAAGCGACCACTTGCTTGTGCTGAATAAACAGAGTTTGGATTGAACGTAATCGCGAGATCGATCTGTCCGTCATCCAGAAGTTGGATGCTTTCCGATGTGCCTGCCGGGAATTGTTTGCCACCGCGCCATGCCACTTTATGGAATTTATCTAAGTAAGCCCACAGTGGTGCCGTCACTTCTTGGAAGTTGCCTTCTGAAACCGGCTGAGCCAGCGCAGGGTTATTGTTTGTTAGTTCAATCAGTAGAGACTTAATGAAGCTCGTGCCATGAAACTCTGGTGGGCGAGGGTAGCTTAAGCGGTTCGGGAAAGCCTGAGCGTAGCTCAACATCTCTGAGAATGATTGTGGTGGATTGTGCAGCGTCTCTTGATCGTGAATGAACACAAGTTGTCCCACGCCCCATGGTGCTTCTAAGCCTTCTGTCGGCTCTGAGAAATCAACATCAATCGGTAAAGACTTATCAACATACTGCCAATTTGGAAGTGATTCTGTAAATGGTCCAAACAATAGTGCGTTGTCTTTCATCGAGCGAAAGTTCTCGCCATTGATCCAGACGATATCGACACTGCCTTCACTGTTCTTTCCTGCCGCTTTTTCAGCAAGCAGCCTAGTGGTGGTTTCCGCAATATCGGTTACTTTCACATGCTTTAACGTGACACCGTACTCACTTTGTAATTTCTTGCCCGCCCACTGTAGGTAACGATTGATCTCTTGGCTACCGCCCCAAGCGTGAAAGTAGACAGTTTCTCCCTCTGCCTGCTGTTCGATTTGGTTCCAACTGTCGGTGGATGTTGCTTCATCAGCATAAATGGTTGCGCTGTATGCAACGGTTGCCATGATTCCTAACGTACTTACTATCTTGTTCATAAACTTTTCCATTTGGTAGTGAACGGGCAAGAGCATTGTATTTTCAAACTCCCTAGGGCGTGTTGACCTTTCGTGGTTAACGAAAGATCAACATGCGCTAATAGTTATTCTATCTGTTTCTGAAATAAATTCTAATTCAACAGTAAATTCAATCAATTACTTGAGAACAAGCAGGGAGTTCGCGGTTGAGTTTTGTTCGATACGTAATCATCTCGAAAACTCGACAGACTCTAGGCTTTTGCCATCCTAGTAACAGACCGCTGAACCGTTGAATTTATTGCATCTAAATGAGAGATTTTTGAGGTTTATTGGAGGTTGGTACGAAAAGTCGGCGATGAGTGTTAATTTTGAAGGTGTTGTGAGGGTAAGCAGGCAATAAAAAAGGAGCCATGAAGGCTCCTTTAATCAATATCTATTTCGAGAACGGATTAGTTTACCCAATCACGAATTGTGTACGTTAGCGTGTGTACATCGTTTTTCAGTACTAGCGTATCGTTTGTTAGGGTTACGTCGCTCCACTCGCTTAGAGTAGCAGAAACTGACTGTTCGATTTCCATCGCAGAGCCGTGACACATTTTCATTGTCATGCCCATTTGCTTGATACGGAATTGACCGTCTTTCAGCTCGCCTTGACCGAAGAAGTTGTTGCAACCAGCCATGCCATTTGCCGTCATCTTTTCGCCGATCTCTAGACGAGGAGCTGCTTGGTCTTCGTTTTTCACAATGTCCTTGCCATCAACTTGCGCAAGTTCCCAATTATGGTGCTGTAGATCGGTTGGTGTTACTTGCATCGCGTTGTCACCTGTTGTTGTGCATGCTGCTAGCATCATAGGTAAAGCGGCTACTGCTAGTAATTTTTTTGAACTAAACTTCATATTATAAGGCTCCAAAGGAAAGAACGAAGTTACCGAATAAGTGTAACTTGATGGGTTCAAAGTATAGTTTACAAAACACTATATGTGTCAGTATAAGGTCATAGTTTAGTATGAATTTCACGAGTTGGGCGACAAATTAATCGCTTATTTTTTAATTAGTAAGCTCGATTTTGATGTGTAAGGAGGCATGGTGGAGCAGTTAGAGTTTTTCCAGGTTCCAAGCCCTTGCGTTGGGGTTTGCTCAAGCGATGATAAAGGCTATTGCAATGGTTGTATGCGCAAAAGAGAAGAGCGCTTTAATTGGATGTCGATGACTCCGTCAGAACAATTGCACGTGATTAAGCTGTGTCGTCAGCGCTATAGACGAAAAATAATGAAGCAAAAAAACTTGGTTGGTAAGCAGGTCGATGAAGAGGGAAACACAAGTCCCCAAGGAGATCTTTTTGGCTAAAGAGCAAGCATTAAGATTTTATTTAACTCCGAAGTAACTATTACTTTACATAATGGTTGGGGTGTAATATTAAGGTAGGTACCTTTGTACCTGAAGGAGTGGTGTCGGTATGAATAAAAAGAACGTAAAACTCAAAAAAGAGCCAGTCAAAGCACTGGACCGAAAACCGATCGGGGCAAAAGATGACCCTGAAGTTGCTCCGCGTGATTGGCATTCGATGTCAGAAGAAGAACGAATGGAAATCCTTTCTCACCTCTCAGACATGCCTTTCCAGTAACACCACAGGTTTTTCAGAGTCTTTCTTAAAGCTCAGTTTTCGGAAACAAAAATGATATTAAATAAACATGTGATTCGCTTTCGTTACACCACGATGGTACGTGCAAAATGTATCATCGGCCTCGGTGGTTTTACTGTGAATCTTAATGTTCGTGATCACTTCTACAGCCCCTGCATCGTAGCAAGCTTGTTCTGCTTGTTTAATTATACCGAGTAATTGGTTGAGTTCACCTTTCATTGTGGTTTCCATCGCACCAACTTGGAAAGGTACATCGGCAGCTTTCACCACTTCAATGGCTTTATCAACCACTTCGAAGTTGTTACCTTCTTTAACGCGAGGTATCACTTGGAAGGCAACCATTACTTCTTTTTCTCTTTTTAACTCAGACACTTTCTGCTTACTCTAGGATAGGGAATTGTTGCAGATGATAGGTTAATGCGGAGACGAATTCTACAGCGGTTATGCTGGTTGGATTACTCTCGTTGTCCTACTTGTTACCCCAGTGGTCACTTACCCAACCACCTATGTGCTCATCAAAATGACTGCCACTGAACCTCTGGTTGCGTTCAACCGAAGTATCACAATCATCTTTGTTATCTATTAGGGTTTGTATGTAGTTTGCCATCGGGTCATTGGAACGTTGACGATCTCGGCGGGTTGCCACTTCCTTAATCAGTTGTAATCGATATGTAGAGCTAGCACGTTTCATTTCAATGACCTCCTGTTGTAGACACTAATAGAAAAATCTAGTTGCCAGATATAGGGGCGTCAACGTGATTTAAGAGTATTTTTTTTGAGCAACCAAGAATCAATACGTTGGCATCATAATTCACAAAAGTGTCATTTAAGTTGGCATCTTTAGGGAGGTGTTTGGGTGTGAATTTATGTTTTGTTGCATATAAAAAAGCCCAGTAAAAACTGGGCTAATCGACTTTCTTTGCTTATTTCGAAGAACTTGGCTTGCCTTTAAATTGCTTAATGCTCTTCTTTTTGGCTGTTCTTCTATTCGCCATTTTATCTTTAGGTGGACGCTTGCGAGCGGTCGCTTCAGATGCAGGTTTGTCGGTAACCGGGAAACCTTCTAATGGTTGCAGCACCAACGGCTTATTGGTTAGGGTGCGAATTGCATTGAGGTAGTCTGTTTCGCTGTGGCTAACCAGAGAGATCGCGCAGCCAGTACTTCCTGCTCTTGCTGTGCGACCAACGCGGTGTACGTAAGTTGCTGAGTGAGAGGGTAATTCGAAGTTAATTACGACAGGTAACTGGTCAATATGGATGCCTCGAGCCATCACGTCGGTTGCGATAAGCACACGAGTCTCGCCATTTTTGAAACTTTCTAAAGCTTGCTCTCGTTCTTCTTGGCTCTTATTTCCATGTAACGCACTCACACTGATTTTGGCTTTATTCAATCGTTTGGTTAATGCATCGGCATTGTCTTTTGCGCCAATAAATACCAATACTTGCGGCCATGTGTGTTGATTGAGTAGGGCGATGAGCGCTTGAGCTTTACTGCCTTTGTTCACTAAATACAGGGTTTCTTCAATAGCCGCGACCACGCTGTTTTCTTGGTGTGTCGTGACTTTAACTGGATTTGAAAGAAGCTCTTCAGCCTGACCTACTAATTCGGGCGGAAGTGTCGCAGAGAACAGCAGTGACTGACGTTTGCTCGGTAGTGCTGCAGTAATCGCTTGAATATCTGGCCAAAAGCCCATGTCGATCAGGCGATCGGCTTCATCAAGAACCAATGATGAACACTGGGCTGCATCCAGTTCACCACTTTTAATTAAAGCAAGTAGACGGCCTGGTGTGGCGATGGCTAATTGTGGTCTCATCGATAATTGTTGCTGTTGATCATCAGTATTCACGCCGCCCGTTAGCGTTACCAATTTGATATTGAGCGTTGTCGCGATCGGCTCTAAAGATTTGGTCACTTGAGATGCAAGTTCACGGGTTGGAACAATGATCAGTGCTTGCAGTTCATGTACATCTTGGTTGATGTTATTCAGTAAAGGTAAGCCGAATGCCAATGTTTTACCGCTGCCCGTTTGAGCTAATGCAAGTACGTCTTTCCCCGCAATAATTGTAGGAATTACCGCTTGTTGTATCTCTGTTGGATTATTGAATTGAGATGGGAGCGCGGAGACGGTTTTTGCGTTAAGGGTTAGGCTAGCAAATGACATAAATGAACCAAGTATCAAAAGGGAGGTGGAGTCTAACAGGGCTGCAAATGTTAGAGAATCAGTTTTGTAACCATAATGACAAGCATATCGAAAACAAAGTAAAAAATGTTCTGGGAATATAGTCAACTAACAGTTCAGTATAGATTTTTGTACAGTATTGAGCTCATACTTAGTGCTCGGATCAAATACCTAAAGTATTATATTCTCAGGCCGATATAATAATTAGCTATTAATTGAGTGAATGTGTAATTTAAAACCCAATTGAAGATAAAGTCTATTGCTTGACCGAATAAACAGAGACAGGGAGTCACCAATGCGTGAAGAGTCATTCACCCAGAAACGCAAATATTACCGCTTAAAGTACCCTCAAAAGGCACGTCCGGTGATGCGAATTAAGGATGAGCTTTTTCATGTCAGTGAAGTGTCTGAAAAGGGTGTACGCCTGATGATGCGTAACATCATCCCTGTTTATCGAGGTTTCTCTATGGCGGGCAGCTTAAGACTGCATGATAACAATACTATTGATATTAGTGGTGCAGTGCTGAGACAAGAAGGCGATGAAGTGATTGTCCAGTTATCACAAGGACCAAGCTTCAAAGATATGGTGTCTGAACAAAGGCACATTAGGCAAAGATACCCAGTGTTTTTTGCTAGCCTGAGAGTGGCTTAAAAGTCACGGACGTTAGATTCCTTAAGGCGCAAATCGCTCATTCTAAACAGAGGTTAAAAAGCCCAGCACTTTCGCAAGTGCTGGGCTTTGTTCTATCTATAGCCCAGATTCTTATAAACCAAAGGCGATACAGGTAAAGCTAATAAGCTTAGTTCGCCTTATAGCGCGTCTACTGTTGCCCAAACCGCGGCTAGCATGTCGTGACCAAACGCGACACTTCGCTCTGGAGACCAGCCGTAAAGTTCGTCAGCGTGACTGATGTGATCTTTAAATGGCATCTCGACGGTGTAAGCTAAACACTTGAACTGCTCACCGATCCAGTTTGTGCCAACCGTCATATTCGCTTTGCCCGGTTCGTCTTTATCGTAACCAAATTCATCTTGGAACTCTGGTGTGATCGTCAGTAGTGCTTGCTTGAAGTGATTCTCTAGTTTAGCAATACGCTCGTTGTATGAAGGCGTGCCTTCGCTACCCGCGACAAAGTTATATGGAATCGCTTCGTCGCCGTGAATGTCTAGACATAGGTCAACGCCTGTTTCTAGCATACGCTCGCGAACAAGGAATACCTCTGGGCTGCGTTCCATAGAAGGTGATTGCCATTCGCGGTTCAGGTTTACGCCAATAGCGTTAGTACGCAGGTGACCGCGGATGCTGCCATCTGGGTTCATGTTTGGTACAACGCGGAACACAACGCTGTCTAGAAGAGAGCGACCGACTGTATCTGTTTCATCAAGCAGGCGTTGCAGCAGACCTTCGATCAGCCACTCAGCCATCGTCTCGCCCGGGTGTTGGCGACCAATAACCCAGATATTTTTCTTCTCTTCACTTGGCTCACCAATGGTTAGCAAAGTGATGTCATTGTTGTCTAGCGTGTGGCCCAAAGTTTCAAGCTTACAAGCTGGGTGCGTTTGAGCACTGTGCAGAAGATCTTGGTGACGATCGTATGAATACGGTGCGAAGTACGCGAAGTACATTGAATCGTGTTCAGGGATGATATCGAAGCTTAATGTCTCGCCATCGAACTGAGATGGGATACGGAACCACTCTTCACGGTCATACGATGCAACCACATCGTAATCTTTCCAGCCTTCAGGGTAGGCAGATGTTGCCAATTGACCGATTTCAAAGTGGTGAGCTTGTTGAGCTTCACTTTCTAAGCGGAAGTGAAACCACTGAGAGATTTCAGTTTGGTAGTCTGCTGGGATAGTCAGTTGAATGTTTTGTGGTGAATCTGCTGAAACGACGTGAATGTTGCCGCTTTCGAAATTGCTGAAAATTTTCATTGTAGTTTTTATCTCGTAGTTGAGTTGCCGTAAGACTAGCACACTTTTTTTCGAGCAAACCACTAACTAAATCGTAATGAGATGTTATTTCAACTATCTACTTTTTAGTTCTCTATTTTGAACAGTACTTCCTGTCTATCGACGCTGGCATGTTGTACACCCACGACAGGCAGAACGTGTGTGGCGATCTAACTTGCTGCGTTGAACCTTACAATAAGCGTTTTTTAGCGCTCTTCGTCCAGAGAACCAATCATCGGGTTTTGACAGGATCAGATAACCATTAAAGCGTTTCACAAGCTCGACTCTATTTTGGTCGATGAACTTGCTATCAAACCCAATTTCGAAGTAATCAAGCGCTTGTTCAATCGAGGTGAAACTCGCCATTTTTTGTTGGAATAATTCTGTTTGGTTCATGGGGATTTGTCTCTGAACTGATGGCAGCTAGTGTACCGAGTCTACGACTTGTTTTATTGACTTTAGTTATGACTTATCTGGATTTTAGTCGTGGGCTTTTTCAACTTAAAATGATCTTTTTAACTCTTTGAAGCTTATAGATAAAACATCAATGTACTGAGTAGGAAAGAATCATGAATCGAATTAACCCAAAGAAACTGCTCCGCAGTAAATGGACTGCTGTTAGCCCATTAAAGAAAGAAAAACACTTTATGGTCACAGAAGTAGAATTTGAAGAAGGGGAGGTCATTCGTTGTTCGATAGAAGCGGTGATGACGAAACGAGAGGAAGACATCAACTGGAGGGATCTAACCGACAAGGAACATTGGCTTCCAGGTTGGAAGTAGGGGCTACCAGTTACTCCAAGCTTGTTTTAGCAGTTTATGGAGAGCCGTGGCCTTGTTTGAGTCTGCCTTTGATTTACTCATTGAACAAAGTCAATCTCTTGTTCTGAAATTTTGATAGATAGTTCGCATCCTAATGATTTGTACACGAACCATTTTATTTGTTATTGGTTCGTTGACTCTATTGTTCACTCAAGTTTTAAATAATTATTCAATAATCTGTCAGCAATTGACACAGAATTATTAAGGTTTATGTTGTTTTTGAATTTATATAAATATCAATATTTTATGTTGTTTTTGGTTGGTGTTTGATCGGTTTTTTTATGACTAATTATAGTCTTAATCGGTTTTTTTACAGTATAGAATCTCTTGATTCTCACTAGGCAATTGCTTAGAGTGCTAATTGTTTTCCGGGTTTAAATAAACTACTTTTAATCTTAAATAGCCGTTTTTAAGCTTAAAAAAACTAAGAAAGGATTAGATTACATGGATCCCATACTGGAAGTTAAGGGACTGTACAAGGTGTTTGGTGAAGACACTGATCGTGCTTTTTCAATGATTGATGAAGGTGCGGATAAAGACAAAGTTTTCGAAGAGACAGGGCTAACGATCGGTGTTAACGATGTTTCTTTGAGTATTCAAGAAGGTGAAATTTTCGTCATAATGGGACTGTCAGGATCTGGCAAATCAACCCTAGTACGCCTTCTTAACCGCTTGATTGAACCTACCAAGGGCAATGTGCTTCTTCGAGGCAAAGATATTGCCCACATCTCAGAAGATAGACTCCGCGAAGTTCGCCGTAATAACATCTCTATGGTTTTCCAAAATTTCGCCTTGATGCCACATATGACGGTGATCGAGAACGCAGCTTTTGGCCTTGAGCTCGCAGGTGTTGAAGCCGATATACGCAAACAGTCTGCATTTACAGCACTAGAACGAGTAGGCCTTGGCCCATATTCAGAATCTTATCCGGATGAATTGTCTGGTGGGATGAAACAGCGCGTTGGTTTGGCTCGTGCTCTCGCCTGTGACCCTGACATTTTATTAATGGACGAAGCGTTTTCTGCACTCGACCCTTTGATTCGTACTGAAATGCAAGACGAGTTAATTCGACTGCAAAATGACGACAAGCGTACGATTGTTTTTATTTCTCATGATCTTGATGAGGCAATGAGAATCGGGGATCGAATTGCGATTATGCAAAATGGTGAGGTGGTTCAAGTTGGTACACCAGATGAGATCTTAAATAGCCCTGCTAATGACTATGTTGAAGCCTTTTTCCGAGGTGTTAATGTGGCGAGTGCATTGACCGTCAAAGATATTGCTCGCAAGAAACCTGCGGCGGTATTTAAGAAGTCAGAACATGACGGCCCAGCCTCCGCATTACAGATATTGATGGATAACGACCGTGAATACGGCATCGTTATTGAGAAGAGCAGTCACTACTCCGGCATTGTTTCTGTTGAATCTCTTCGTAAAGCGCACAAAGAAAATAAGTCATTAGTTAGTGCTCAATTAGATGATGGCTTAACTCTTAACCCGGATTTACCAATCAACGACGTACTTGGCCTTGTTGGCGGTGTTCCTTACTCCGTTCCTGTTGTCGACGATAAAGGTACTTACTTTGGCGTGGTAACTAAATCACGACTGCTACAAACATTGGATAAGGGGTAGAGCATGTCGTCAGAACAAATAGATAATGACCCGTGGTCACAATCCACTAAATCAGAACCTTCAGCTCAACCTGCAAGTGACCCATGGGGTCAAGCAAGTGATACATCACCATCGGCTGATTGGCTAAGCAGCGAAACAGTAGAGACTGCACCTTTTGATCCACTGAACCCATTCGTGGAAGCAGTGTTGCCTGTTGATAATTGGGTTGAATCTGGATTGAATTGGCTAGTTGAACATGGGCGACCATTATTTCAGGCAGTACGTATACCTATCGATTTCATTTTAAGTTCATTTGAAACGGCACTTGTGTCTACACCAGCACCATTCATGCTGATCATTTTGTTTTTGGTTGCATGGCAGTTTTCAAACCTCAAGCTTGGTGTTGCGACTGCAGTATCCCTTACTTTTATTGGCTTGATTGGCGCTTGGTCTGAAGCGATGACCACTCTTTCACTGGTGATGACATCGGTATTCTTCTGTTTATTGATCGGCTTACCAATGGGTATATGGTTGGCCCGAAGTAATACTGCCGCTAAATTTGTGCGTCCAATTCTCGATGCGATGCAAACTACTCCGGCCTTTGTTTATTTGGTACCTATCGTAATGTTGTTTGGTATCGGTAACGTTCCGGGCGTGGTGGTTACTATCATATTCGCACTGCCACCAGTGGTACGTTTGACCATCTTGGGTATCCAACAAGTACCGGAAGAATTGATTGAAGCGGGACATTCATTCGGTGCCAATAAAAAGCAAATGCTTTATCGCATTCAACTGCCGCTTGCCTTACCAACCATAATGGCAGGTGTAAACCAAACACTTATGTTGTCTCTGTCTATGGTTGTTATAGCGTCAATGATCGCAGTAGGCGGCTTAGGCCAAATGGTACTGAGAGGTATCGGTCGTTTAGATATGGGGCTTGCTGCTGTCGGTGGCCTAGGCATTGTTATTCTTGCAATCCTACTTGATCGAATTACTCAAGTTTTAGGGGCTAATGCAGGTGATACAAAACTACGCTGGTACCGTATGGGACCTGTTTCCATTTTACTTAATGCTTTAAATCGCGGTAACCAATCAAAACTACAATCAAGGAAAAACACTAATGAATAATTCATGGAAGAGCAAATTCGCTGTTAGCATCGTTTCTACATTAGCCGCATCAACAAATGTGTGGGCAGCAAGCTTACCGGGTGAAGGTGTCTCCGTTCAACCTGTTCAATCGTCTGTAGCGGAAGAAACATTCCAAACTTTGATCGTTAATCGTGCTTTAGAAGAACTTGGCTATGACGTGAAATCGACGCAAGAAGTGGACTACAACGTAGGTTACACCTCGATCGCAAAAGGTGACGCCACATTCCTATCAGTAGGCTGGTTTCCACTTCATGATGATAAATACAAAATGGCAGGTGGCGATGATAAGTTTTATCGTGAAGGCCAATATGTAAGCGGTGCAGCTCAGGGCTACTTGATTGATAAGAAAACGGCAGAGAAGTATAACATTACGAATATTGGTCAACTAACCGATCCAAAAATTGCGAAACTGTTTGATGCAAATGGAGATGGTAAAGCTGATCTAACGGGCTGTAACCCAGGTTGGGGCTGTGAGACGGTTATTGAGCACCAACTTTCAGCATTTAAACTGGATGACACGGTTACTCATAATCAAGGTAACTACGCAGCCATCATTGCTGATACCATTTCGCGCTACCAAAAGGGAGAATCAATTCTATACTACACGTGGACACCGTATTGGGTGAGTGGTGTATTGGTTCCAAATGAAGATGTAGTTTGGCTAGAAGTTCCATTCTCTTCACTTCCTGGTGATCGTTCTGATGTTGATACTACGTTATCTAACGGTAAGAACTATGGCTTCCAAATGAACTCAATGCGTATTATCGCGAATAAAGAGTTTGCTAAAAATAATCCATCTGCGGCTAAGCTTTTCGAAATCATCAAACTTAACATCAATGATGTAAGTGCACAGAACATGATGATGAGCAAGGGTAAAAACAGCTCTGCTGATATCGAAGCGCACGTAAATGGTTGGATTAAAGCGAACCAAAATACATTCGATGCTTGGATTGAAGAAGCGAAGAAAGCAGCACTGTAGATTTATGTTTGTTCAAGAGCGGACTGACACTTTAATTGGAAATGACTAGTGTGTTTAGTGATTGTGTAGAATCACTGAGTCACACTTCAAATGAAGTGAAAGACGACAAGAGTGAGCATTACAAGCCAGTAGTCCAATTTGGATTGCTGGCTTTTTGTTTTCTGTTTTGATTCTTGAATTGTGAGCTTCCAACTTTTAATTATAGCCCTAGCGTTCGTTTTGAACTTCGAAGTCGTCGCTTACTAAGCGAGCACAGTCATCTGCTTCAATTGCCCAGTGCTCACGATGCACAACATCAAACACTTAGTTCAACTAACCGTAAGAATGTAACTGCCTTCTGGGTGCTCTTTCCATTTTACGTCTGTGTAATCAAAGTCTTTGAAGCTTTGGACGATGATGTTTTGCCAAAATGCTTGAATAGCTTCACGATCTTCAAAATCCTAGCTCTTTGCATTTAATTATTTGCGACTTATTATGCGTCTTCCGTTCGAGAAGTGCTGGCAATAAAGCAGATAAACTTGTCGATCAAAAATGGGTTGAATTGTCCCTGTAATCTCTCATCAAATAGAATACGAAGTGCTTTTTTTGCTGGCATTCCTGTTCGATAGGCCCTTGTTGAGGTCATTGCATCCCATGTGTCCGCTATTGCAAGAACTTGCCCAATCAGTGGAATTTCTGAGCCTTTCAGTCGTAATGGGTATCCATTTCCATCCCATCGTTCATGGTGCAACGAACCCAAAATCGAAGCGAATTCTAGCTCGGGAGCTTGCTTGCTCATCATGTAAGTCCCTTCAACATGCTTGTTCATCAGCTGGCGTTCTATCGGTGTTAACTTGCCATTTTTATGAAGCACCGCATCCGGTGTTCCCAGTTTTCCTAAATCGTGAACAAGAGCAGAATCGAAAATCAATTCCAACTGTTCACGACCAAATTTTAGGTACTGCCCAAATGAATATGACAGTAAACAAACTCGTAATGTGTGTTCATAGGTTTCCATTGAATGATGGCGCATAGGCTGTAATAACTTGAGAGCATCCAGTGAATGCTTGTGCTGCAGAGCCAATGTGTACACGTGGTCAATTTTGGTTTGGTTCATAACGTTTGCCGTATCAATGTAAGTGAGTCCGGCAGTATGGAGACGATGAATGGAGGAGTTAACTTAATGTGATTGAATGTTTATTAAACAATCTTTCTCAAATTTAATATCGAGGTTTAGAAAAATTTAGATGTTTAAAGGGGAATGAATTTTTAATTAATAGCTTTAATTTTCAATGGTTTAATTTTTAATAATGAATCATAGCTATTTAATGGAGTCGAAGTGAGACAAAGTCCACAATACAGCTCTACTTCATTAATCAGAGTGCTTTTAATGTATCTATTCAACAGTGATTTGTTGAAACGGAATTCGACACTAAATGTTTTTACTTCAGTCAGTTTAGCGGTATTGCTAGTAGGTTGTGGTGGTGAGTCAAACTCCGGCGGAGAGCAAGATATCGTTGTATCTCCAGTAGGATCAGCCTCTATTAGTGCGCAAGATATTCAAGATAACTCATTAGTAGATAAAAGCTTCACTATTGACCTTACAGAGCATGTTCACACATCGAATAACCAAGATTTTGTTGTCACAAATGTTCGCGCTTTGTCTGATGACACTTGCCAAGTTCAAGGTATTAGTGAAAGTAGCTTTAAGGTCTATTCGTCTGACGTTAACGACTGTTTGTTTGAGTATGAAGTAGCAACTGAAACCGGCACTTCAATGGCAACCTCGTATGCTCGTGTTGCGATGGGACAGACCTACGCATCGAAAACACTTCCACGCATCACCACATCAACCATCGAATCACAGGTGGTTATTATTGATCTTGAAAATGAACTTGGTTCATCGTTACCCGGTGATGACTTTGTTTTGCAAGATAGTGTTGTTAGCCTTGGTTCAGGTACAGCCCGTGTCTCTGGCGAACATCGAATTGAATTTACGCCAACAGCCAAAGGTCAAACTGAGGTCTATTACAACTACCAAAACGGTGAGTCGATTCAACAAGGTTCGCTGTCAATTGCGACTTCAGAAGATACCTATAATACAGCACCTGATGTAACAGATTTTGCTCACGATGCTCTCGCGCAAGTGGGTGAGAGTGTTGTCGTGGATGTGAAAGAGCATATATCAGACGTAGACCTAGATGAATTGCAACTCGTTGGCGTACAAGATTTCAACTCGACAACATCACTTTACGATCCTGCCGATGTCACCAACACAAAGTTTGAGTTTTCGTCTACCCAACCTGGGCCACACGATGTGGCATACACAGTAAGCGATCACATGGGGGGCTATACGACTGGCGTGGCGCGTATAGAAGTCGAACCGGATTTCTCTTTGATTCAGGATTGGGAAGATATAGTCACTCATGATCCTGTGATTAGCTCAGACATTCGCTTTTTCGCACCAATGACCAAAGTGTACGCCGATTACATCAATGCCTCTTACACAGGCACATATATCGAAAATGGCACACAAGGTTTGAAAGACGCAGAAATCGTCACTCAAACACTTAGCCAAGCTCGTCAGTACTGCAAAGTGAGAGGCGGCCGTTTGCCTCTACAACGAGAGCTTGAAACGCTCATTACCAACGAAACCAGCGCATTCACCAACCATAATTGGCCAACAAGTAAGAAGTATTGGACAGCGGAAAATGTCAACGAAACAAACGTTGCCACTATTCATTTGAATGACGGGGCTATCGGCAATCAATCAAAGATCGTTGGTATGTACACAACGTGTGTTGATTTAAGTAATTCGAGTGTTAGGGATTTTTCTGCGGATGTTTCAGTGAAAGAGCGAGTCTCAAACCGATATGAATATGAAGTTCAAATTCGCGACCCTGATGGCAATGTAGCGCCTTTTGCGGACGTTGAATTGGAGTCTATGAATGAGCGTGGTGTCTTTTTAAATCGCGAGCCGGTTACTGTAGCGACTGTTAATGATGTTGGTTTGTTAGAGGAAGCATATTTTGATATTTCGTTTAGTGACGAAGTGGTTGCGACTAGAGTGAGCTCGCAAGATTACTTACTGCCTTTTGTTCCAGTAGATGATGCTTTGGCAATAGATGTGACAAACCCGTCCCTTTGGAGCAGTGATGAATATTGGGATCGAGAAATATATACCCCCGATGCTGATGGACTTATGTTGATGCCAAATGTTAGTAATAGCAAGCTGTTCCATATACATAAACTGCCTTTTTTAGGAGAAAATTTCACGATAAGGTTCCGTATTCAAAGCGATAGTAGTTCGTCAAAAGGTGAGTTTGCAGTTTTAATTCATCAGCTTGGAATTGATCAGTCTACATGGGAGCAAGATGGGATAATTAAAACTGGCAATACAAGGCCTTACCCTGAAAATGAGCCATCTGCATTTGGCTTGAATGTGAATTTGTATGGCTCGATGCCCGTATCCTTATTTGAAGGGGGACTGGTTTCAAGCATGCAAAACATGAACTTGCGTGATTCAGATCGTTTCTATTGGTTCGATAAACGCGGGCAACGAGTTTATGTTTACACGTCGCTTACAGACCAAAGGCCAGAGAAATCATCTGGCTATTTCGATATCACAAGTGATGTTGATCTTTCTGAGCCATATTGGTTGTCGATCGGAGGTAAAAACGCCGATTCGTCTAAGAATTATCGAATAACTGAATTAGATATGGCTGCGTATTAGGAATGACTATGAAAGTATTAAATTTAGGTGTGATAGCCCTAGGTATTTCTGCGCTGACAGCTTGTGGTGGAGGCTCTGGTGGTTCTGATGTGAGTTCTCAGCCTATTCAGCCATCTATGCCATCAGAGATATCCATTGAAGCTGTTGTGGTTCAGTCAAAAGCGCTTGTCGATGTTCAATCTCAAGTCATTGTCCAAGCTGATTCTGATGTTGATTTAAGTTTGACTTCAGTGAAAGAAGTCAACAATCAGCCAACTTGCAAGGTAACCTCATTAGAAGGTATGACGTTTTCGATCTTGTCGGAGCAAGTAGGTGAGTGCCAATTTGAATATACAGTCGAGCCCGTTGAACAAAGTCAGTACATTGCGCAAGCTTCATCTTTAGCAAGAGTGTCTGTTTCAGAAACAGCTGAAGACAATACATTGCCGAATTTGTCAGCAACGACCAACATTGAATCGCCAGTGACTATTGATTTGTCCGTAGAGCTAGAAAGTGATTTAGACACCTCGATATATGTGTTGTCGGAAGAAGTTACCTTATTAGGGTCAGGTTCTGTAGAGGTCGATTCGTTCAATAATTCGGTCACATATACTCCGACAAACATTGGCGTAACACGAATTATGTATTCAATGAGTGATGGAGTTTCAACTAAGCTTGGAAACATTGACGTAGCGGTTTCTGATACTGGAAATACGCCCCCGGTCGCAACTGACTATATTCGAGAAGGCAAACTTGCCAAAGATATGTCGGTTGAAATCGATTTAACTGACTATGTATCGGACGTTGAAGACAGCGTGATCTTAGATTCTGTACGTGCTTACAACGCAGAAACGGAAATCACCTCAACAACAGAGCATACTTTTACGTTTCAGTCACCAGAAGCGGGGCCACATGAAGTCGCTTATACGGTAACAGACGGACGCGGTGGCTATGCGGTTGGGCAAGTCTATATCGAAGTGGAGCCTGATTTTAGTCTGGTTCAAGATTGGGAGGATATTACGATCTACGATCCAACGATAGGCACTGATATTACTTTTACGGCGCCTGCAAGTAAGGTGTTAGCTGATTATACAAATACTGCTTACAATAGCTCTCAAGAGCAAGACGGAGTTACAGGTCCCAAGTACTCAGAAGTTGTCACAATGAATCTCGAACAAGCACAAAATTATTGTGCGTCGAGAAATGGGCGTTTACCAATTAGGCGTGAATGGGAATTACTTTGGGCTAGCCAAGGAAACTTATTTGAGTCTAGAAATTGGCCAACAGGGACGCAGTTTTGGGGGGCAGATATGGTATCTGAAACTTCTGGTGAGAGCTTTAACGCGTCAAATAGTATTAATTCAGAGTTGGAAAAGGAAAATGGTAATGGATTTGTAACTTGTGTGCTTTTGAATAATGAACTAGTTAAGGATTTCTCTAGCTCAATCGATTACATTACTCGTGAATATAGCAACGTAAGTGATATTTTCGTGCGCGTAATTGATCCAGATGGAAATATATCACCCTACCAAGATATATTAATAGTTTCTGAGCAAGAAAAGGGTGTTTTTAGTAACTACGAAAATTATCAGAGTTTAATGACAGATATAGATGGAACTGCAAATACTATTTATACAGATGTGTCTTTTAATGATGAGGTTATAAGTGTTTTAAGTAGTTCAAGCGCTATCTCTTCGGCAGTATACTCTTCGAATGATGCAGTAGCAGCGTCTACCTTACCTGTTACCGAAATTGATAAGTGGAATCGAGTAGCAGCAGAAAGTGGAACAATGCTACCTGTTGATGAGGTTGGCATACCTTCGTTTTATTATGGAGACAAGGGTTCAATCCGTGTTTTGTCGGTTTTTAATGAGCGTTCATTTACTGGTCGAAATTTTATCGGTTATGTGAAAATTGAAAACTTTGGAGAAAATGATGCTATTTCAGGTAAGCTATCATTTATTGTTCAGCAAGAGTCATCCACTCCTAGAGAAGATTGGGGAGATGTAAGTTATCAACCGGGTTCTCCTCGTAATAATAAAGCATTTGAAATAGTTACTAATTATTGGAACAACCGAACCCAGGTTTTTTCCGGGTATGGAAATTCATCGGGCATTGCGAATATGGATGTAACTTCGAGTGAAAGGCATATTTGGTTTGAAAATAATAATGGACACTTTATGGTGTATTCTTCGGACACCCCGGATAAACCTATAGAGCCAGCACTTTCATTTGAGATGGATTGGGCCGGTATCGACCCAGAACAACCATATTGGGTTCAGATTAGTAGTCGTATTAGTCGTGACCATAACTCTGAAGGTGTGATGACATATGTGACGGATACAAAATTTTCACCTTACTAATAAAAATAGAAAGCCACCGTTGATACAGTGGCTTTCTTATAGTTTACGCGTGTTGAAAATTAACCATACTTATTAATGAATGCGATAACATTCTTGTTACTCAGTAATTCGATCTTGTCGATAGTCAGTACGCAATAGCGGTAGTTTTTGTTTTTGAAGGTGATGTTCGACTTTTCTTCTGTTGGTTCTGAAAACTTCCATATTTCAAATCCGATGTTCTTCATAAGTTCCAATGCACTTGGGTTCTTTATGATCATGGAATACTTTTTAATCTTAGTATTTCTTGCAAGAAGCTTCATATCGGAAATCAGGTTCGCAATAGATTGTTCACGCTTCTCAGAGTGACCGCTAACCACAATGTAGTTTAAGTTATGATTAGAATCTAAAGAGCAGGCTTGCTTAATATGTAGATGCTTATTTTGGTATTGCTCGAATACCTCTTCGTTGAAGAAAAAACCTAGGCTATGACTAACAATATCGCCATTAACATTGACCATTTTTCTGCCATGCGCCTTTTTTTCACTGCAATAGAGAAACAGATCGATAGTATCAAGTGCAGAAGGATCAACATTGGTATACTGTGAAATTAGCTTTATTCTATCTATTATTGTTTTGTCATTCTGATCTGTCATTAATGGCATGATCTGAAATTTGTTTCCTTTATCTATATCTCCGTTAGTGATAGAAGATATTCGGCTTTGAAATGAAAAGAATCTTTCATGAAGGAAGTCTTCAAGTAATGCTCTGTCTTCGCTATCTTCTGAATCAAAAGACTTCAACGTTGTATACAAATCCAGACCAAGGCAATCCAATAGCTTTAGGGCTCTGTAATTGCTTGGTTTTACTTTGCTATTCTCCCACCGGTTTATTGTTACAGCATCTACAGATCTGAATCCATCATCTAAATGGTTAATGTATGATGCAAAATCCTTCTGCGTTAAGTTTAATTTATTGCGCGATTCGCGCAGTAAATGTGGAAATTTAATTATGGTAGAATATTCATCTTTGAGTAATGACATAACATTTCGATTAGTTAGGTAGTTTATTTTATCAATGGTTAATATGCAGTAACTATAATGTTTATTTTTGAATTTAATATTAGAACTTTTGATAGAGGGTGTTGAAAATTTGAACACTTCAAATCCCAATTCTTTCAAGAATTTTATCATATTAGGATCTTTTACTAAAACAGAATATTTCTTTATGTTTTTACTCTGAGAAAGTAACTTCAACTCTGAAAATATATGTTCAATCACATGATGCTTTGTTTCTGAGTGCGAGCTTACATTAAAATAGTTTATACTTTTGTTTGAATTTAAAGAGCAGGCCATTTTTAGGTCTAATTCTTGATTTTTAAATCGCTCAAATTGATTTTCTTCAAAGAAAAAGCCTACGTTGTGACTCACAATGTCGCCATCTGTATTGATGAGCTTGTGACCATGTGCTTTTTTCTCACAGCAATAGAGATATAAATCAATTTGGTCCAGTGGCGAAATATCGACTTTCGTGAATTTAGAAAGTAGTTTGATTCTGTCGATAACGCCAGTGTCACACGGCTCTGACATTAAAGGCAGTGACTTAAAGTTGCGGTCGCCTTGTTGTTCATTCAGGCTTGATAGAGCTGAAATTCGACTTTGAAATGAGCCATGGAATTCGCTTAAAAACAGCTCGATCAATGTGTCTTTTGGGTCAGACTTAAAGCTTCTTATTAGACTATACAAATCTCCCCCAAGGTACTGCAAAATCTTGAGTGCTTTATAAACACTAGGCTTTACCTTACTGTTTTCCCAGCGGTTTATCGTTACGACATCAACCGCCTTGAACTCATCATCTAGGTGGTTTAAGTAGATCGCGAATTCCGTTTGTGTAAATTGAAATTCCTTTCTTAAGTTACGTAGCAACTGCGAGAATTCACTCATCTTAAAACACTAACCTCTTGATAATAAACTGAATGTAGTCGATTTTAATTTAAACATCAGATTCTCTATTTAACATCTTCAGTAATTTGTTTTTTACGGATGTTAATTGTTCGGATTGTTTGAACTGTATGTTGCGCATGTCCTTAAAAATTGTAATGCCAAATTAGTGGCGTCAAATCTATGGCATCTTGTCTAGAGACTTGTCAATCTACTGTGAAGTACGCGTTAATGTTCAGATACAGCCTTGCCTTTTTCTTATCCATTTTATTGTTTCCATTCGGTTCTTATGCGGGCACTACCGGCCTAGTAATGGATCTCTCTGTTAACAGTTCGTCTTACGACAACGATCAACAGGTGCTCTATACGCTTATTTTAACGAATGAGTCGGACAAAACCATTGTTGACTTGGACGTTAAAGATGAGCTGTTAAATATCTTAACGACAAATGATCAAGGAAATAATGTCAGCGCATTCTCGCAAGTCTCGACTCAGGCGCAATCCTCCTTACTTTCATCTCCAGGTGATTACAGTCGCTTTGGAAACTTAGATGCATCAGGTGTGCGTATTGCGGCTGGTGGGTCAGTGACCTATAACATGGTCGCCACCGTTTCTGCTGACGCAGCTGGTACGATTGATAATGTCGCAAGTGCGAGCACTGGGCTTTTGGATGCTGTTGAATCAAATACAGAATCCATTCAGCGTGGTGTGTACCAACATGATGTTGTTGTTTCGGTCGATAAGACGAACTATCAACTTAATAACAAACTCACCTATAAGATTAAGGTTTCTAACACTGGTGATACGTTTATTCAGACGCTCGACGTTCAAGATGTCCTTTCAGACATAAAGGCACTCAATATTGAAGGGGCTTTGCAACAAGCCTTTACTGGCAACGTTAACTCAGTCAGCAAGATTGAAGGCAGCAAGAGCGATCCAGGTACCTTCGCCGAATCAGGGGACTTAGCAGTAAGTGATGCGTCGATTGATATAGGTGGGTCAGTGACCTACGAAATTCAAGCAACTGTTGCCGACAATTTAGTTGGCGACATTGTTAATGACGACATAACTGCAGAAACACGCGATGACTTGGTCACAGTTGATGAGGTTATCACTCCACCCACTGAGCCTAGTATCACCCTGACACATACCTTGAACCAATCGGATAACTACCTAGTCGACGATGAGTTTTCCTATACGGTCACGGTTACCAACCAAGCAAACTCCGGTATTGCTTACCATTATTCGGTTCAGCAGTTTCTTGCGGATCTTGAAACCGATCTAGGTAACGATGTCAGCAACGAAAAGAACGCAACTGACACGGTTGGTAATCCTTACGATTTTTGGACCAATGAAGTGACCTCGATCGGTTCTAATAGCCTTTCTGAACTCAATGCATCTGGAAAAGAGTCCAACAAGTCACTAGAAGACAAAGTGTCTATCTATCCCGGTGAGCAGATTGTTTATTCCGTTGTAGTGGACGTTAGCCCTGTGTCTATTGGTCAAATTCCCCAAGTTGTTGCCCGAGTGGTTGATGCTGATGGCCTCGCTGATTCTGGCTATGCTTTGGCTAATATTCTCGATTCGAAAGACGTTCTGACGACGTCATCAAGTCAAATTACACGTAATAAGAACACCAAAGATACTACTTATGTTCCGGGGATAGCCGGTGATAACGAAGTGGTCTATGACATTGTTATTTCTAACAAGGACACAGAGTTTTTCGCTAACGATATCGAAGTTGTCGATAAATTTGCTTGTATCGTGACAGAGCAAGCGGATGGCTCTAACGCTTCAGCATTTTCCGAGTGGAAGCTAGAAGTCGCCGATAGAAGTGGCGATGGATCGAACTATGGTTCATTTAATTACAATACTTGGACTACAAACGACATCAATTTGAAAGTCGACCTCGCACCTGAGGGCTACGTTCATTATAAGCTGACCGCAAAAGTGGCAGACACCAGTGTGGGGCAGATTGTTGATGATGGTACCGATGCGGGTTTGTGCTTAGGGGATAATTTAGGCGAATCGGGCTCTGGCGTTCAAATGCCAAACTCGAAATTAAAAGTCCAAAAGGAAGTGGATTCGCGTTACTACTCAGCTGGCGGCACCCTGAACTACGACATCACGGTAGAGAATAACGGTGACGGCTACGCGATTGATGTACCGGTTTATGATGATTTAGTCTCGGTCATGACTCAGTCTATTAACGATACACCGGCGAAAGCGTATTTGAGCTGGGTTATTACTGCGAAATCCTATGCCTCTGACGGCTCAATTTCGACAAACAGTGATCCCGGTTTTACTGGTCAAATTGAAGGTAACCAAAGCAATAAACTTATCTTGGACGAGAAGGCTAAGTTGGCCCCACACGATAGGATCGTTTATAGCATTGCAGCGGTCGTAAACCCCATTGCCGATGATGAAATTCGTAATGAAGTGACGGTAGACAGCGTGCTTTATTCCGACAGAGGCTCATACCCACGAGATTACTACTTAGTATTGGATAAGCGTGTTGATGGTCATAACGAACAAAACGCGTATACCGACGCCACCAATACTGTCACTTATACTATCAGCGTTACCAACCCAGAAGGGAACGGTTTCGCCTCTAACATCAATGTCAAAGATGAAATCAGCACCATAGAAGCTGAGTTACTTCACGAGCCGGGTGAAACCAAGCCCGTGTTCTCTTCGTGGACGATCAGTGCAGAAAGAGAGGCAGACTCTCCGTGGGTGAAAGCCGTGACTGACCCTGGATCGTTCTCGGATAATAATGATCTGGATGCCACCGCTCAGATCCCGCCAGGTGCGACGATTATTTATACCATTGTTGGGACACTCGATCGCACTGTAGACAGTGAGATTCTTTGGGGAGCATTCACCAATACAGCAACAGTGACGGGACCAGATACTAACTTATCGGATACGGTACGCACCTATCCTAGCGAACCGAATCTTGTGGTTGCTAAGACCGCTCGAAACTCCGACTTTGTTGTAGGTGAGCGTGCTACGTTCGATATTTATATCTATAACCGAGGCATCGGCTACGCAAATGACGCAACGGTACAAGATAGCATTTCAGCACTTAATTTCTTTGATAGCTGGACAATTGTAGGTTCGACCAACACCGATAAACCGGGTTCTCGTTACGGTGACATTGCTAACGACACTGATATCGATACCGACGTTGATATTACTCCCGGAGGGTGGGTTCACTATGAGGTGAGCGGCATTGTTAAGTCTGACTATGAAGAAGAACAAGTATCGAACCGTGTTGATGTTTACGATCCTATTACAGACCGTGACCACAGCTCTTCCGCTCAAATAGATAACTCACACAGTACCTATGACATCAATGTTTCACTAGCCAAAACTACCGATGTTGTTCGTTACACGCCGGGTGCAGATATCATCTATACCATCGTTATTGGCAATAATAGCGACACTGATGAGACCGATCTTATCTTTATGGATCGTCTGAGTGAGATCACCACTACGCTAGCGAATGATAAAGATGGTGAAGTAGAAGATGTTCTTAATCAAAACCCGTTTGACTATTGGTCTGTTGATACTGGCTCTGATTTCGGCCCTCAAACGACTGAAGATGTGGAGTTCCCAGTTTCAATTCCCGCGAAAAGCTTTGTCACGGTGCGTATTAAGGCGCATGTCAAAGACAATGCGGTATCTAACGGTGTCGCTGACAGAGACGGCGGCATAATCCGCAACGAAGCAGTGCTGATTCATGACGATAATACCGGTTGTACTGACGATTGTGAGTATGCCAAACGTGCCGTGGCTGAAAACCATCAGGTACATAACAGTGGCGGCGTTGTTCGTACAACCAATATTAATCGTTACTCCCCTGGCGATGAGTTGACGTATACCATCAAGTACAACTCTCAAGACGGGCACGGTTATCGAAACAACGTTGACGTTAACGAACTGATTAATGACATATCAGTGGAGCTACAAGATGGCAATTCAGGTAACCCATTTTTCGATGATTCGGTAGGTTCAAACAAGTTTACGGTGGCGGTTGCTAAGAGCGACCCTACGAACGCGGGTACAACCGATGGTACCAAAGACGGTGATGTTGCGAACGACACTGACATTGTAACTTCTATTGATATCGATGCTGGCGAAGACGTGACTTACACAGTAACCGGTACAGTAAGACCGGATGCGGTCGGTGATATTCATTACCGAGATACCGTCGTGATTCCCGATGATTACCATTTAGATTTTGATAAAACGACCGATGAAGTAGTGTACGAGCCAGCTCAAACCGTGACCTATCACTTAGTGATTGAGAATGACGGCAAAGGTAACGCTCACGATATTCCAATCATCGATAACCTCGAAGATATTACGGTCAGCTTAGTGGACGGTAATACAGGGCCAGCGTATTCAGATTGGACCATCACATCGATCGCAACTGGAACTGATTCTGAGTATGTGGATGCGGGCGCAGGTGCTGGCAATGTTTACACATCAACCAACAGTAACCTAAATGTTAAAGCCGATATTCCGATGGGCGCTAAGCTTGAGTACCAAGTTGTCGCAACCATCAATGACAAAGCCAATGGTGATGTTGTTAACGTTCTAACCGTTGATGGCGACACGATATCTCATGATATTCGTCAAGAAGCTCGAAAAGTTGATTTTGAAAAGAACATTCTGGCGTATTACGACACGGATGGTAATGAGTTGGTTGGCGCAACCAATTACATGCCAGGTGGCTACGTCGAATATGAAGTCTTAATTGAGAACATTGCTAGCGCCCACGTTGATGATATGAGCTTGCGTGATGACATCGACCAAATTAACACTCAATACTTTGATGGAACGCGTGGCCCTGCATTTGATAGTTGGACGATTGAAACGTATTCAGATAGCTCAGGGATTTCTAACCCAGATGTTGATAATTCGATTCATGATAATAAGCCGATTGATACTCACTTCGATATCTCGGCAGACAACTTTGGCCGAGTTGCATCGTCAGCGTTTGTCCGCTATGTCATAAAAGCCAAGATCAGTCCGAAAGCGGTAGGTTCTTTTACTAATAAAGCTTACATCGATGAAGACAATGGTAATGAACTGATCGCGGTATCACCACCATCAACGATGGCGGATCCTGAAGTCACGTTCTCTAAAAAAGCGTTTTATGATGCAGGCTTCTCTTCGCAAAAAACTGAATATTCTCAAGCTTCTGGTGAGAGTGAGGTTTATTACCGCGTGGAGATTAAGAATGCGGGTGATGGTATTGAATATGGTTCTCGCCTAGAAGATGCGATTTCGGAAATTCAAACTCGTATTGCAGAAGACAGCACCACTTCAGGTGGTGATCCAGTTGGACAACCGTTCTTGTCTGGCTGGGAAGTTCGCCTAGATAAAACGGCGGCGACAGGCTCTATTACCGACGCGATTGACTTTGTACCGGGCAGTAACATCGATATTGATAACGACATTGTTATCGCGCCTCAAGAAAGCCTAACGTTCACTATTCATGCTGAAATTCGTGAAGATGCATTGGGTGACATTCAAAATAAAGCGACGTACGACGGTAGTGCTCGAACAGCGAATTTAATGCCGCTTGAAAATAATACCAGTGTTGAAAAACGTGTGGTGTCGATCAACGGCAACCCGTTCAATGATGGTGATACCTATCTTCCGGGTGACGAAGTTGAGTATGAATTTGTAGTCACAAACCCTGAAAACGGTTGGGCGAATGATATTCAGATCAAAGACACAATCACAGACATTCAAGTCGAAGTGATTGGCGGTAAAACGGAATCCGCTTTTGTTTCTGGCGATATGACCCATGAAGTCAGCAATGGTATTGATGCCAACGCTGATACTTATGTACCAAGCTACAACACCAGCGGCAACCTTGATATTGAAACCGATATTGCCGCGGGAGAAGTGCTGACCTTTAACTTAACAGGTGTCGTTCGTGACGACGCTTTGGGCACGATTGATGCGAACCAAGTGACCGCAGGAAGTGATTCTGCAACATCGCAAGTGATCCCCCCTAAAGATGCTGAGATCGATTACTTCAAAACCTTGGTTTACACCGATGGCGAATCGGCGGGCTGTTCAGTTCCTTCAAACGATGGCAGTAGCTGTACTTATGCACCTCGTGGTGATGTTGATTATCAAGTTACGTTAGACAACATAGGCGATAGCATCGCAAATGACGTGAGCGTTATCGATGCGATTCACACCATCAAAACCGAAGATGGCGATGATGCGTTCTCTGACTGGACAACGGCTATTGCGGTTGAACCGGTAGGTTCTTACGACGTGCAAGGTAACTACAACGGCAGCGTGCCATTGAACGCAACTGTCGATCTTCGTCCTGGTGAACGTATTGTGTTTGATGTGAAAGGGACTGTGTCGACTTCAGCGACAGGCACCATCACCAACACGGCGCAAGTGAACGGTGATAACACCAACGACATCGTACTTGATCCGGGTCGCTCGAATATCCTAATTGATAAATGGACGGATACGCCTGAGTACGTGCCGGGTGGAACAGTGAATTACTACATCGACATCACCAATGACGATGTGGATTCTGGCTTGTTCTCGATTCGTGACATCATCAGTGGCTTTGAAGTCGAAACCGTCGATGGCTCAATGAAAACGGCATTGACAGAATGGACGGTTGATTACGATGTGCTTTATAACTCGGCGCCGTCAGATTTCAACGCGAATGACTTCTCAGAGATTGATAATCTAGTTGGTCAAAACAGTCCAGACATCGATTTACCTGCCGAATCCATCAAGATGGCAGGGCGTGACGATGCCGGTACGGGGGGCGGTGATAAGTACACAGTTATTCGTATTCACGTTCAAGGCAAGGTGCGTGATGACGCGATTGGGCGCTTTACCAATACGGCTTATCTGCGACATGGTTGGGACGATTCGAAGATTGCTCGCTTACGAGAAGGCTTTATCACTCCGAAGTCAGGTCAATTGGTGCTAACCAAAGAAACGACGCCAATTGCAGAACCTGATGCCAAATACCAACCGGGTCAACCAATCTCATACAAGATCACTGTGGCTAACACGGGTGAAGGTTACCTTGTCGATCAAGTCCTAACCGATCGTATCGACACCATCATGACAGAGGTGGCTAACAGCCCAGATCAAGAACAAGCGTTGACAGGCAATTGGGTCATTAGTGACGAACAGCTTGATGGCAGTGGCGATCCAGCCCTGAACGCTCGCAAAGATGTGGTTAATAACGCACAGGGCTATAGTGCGACTTACAGCATTCACCCGGGTGACAGTTATTCATTTGTCGTGACCAACACTGTTAATGATAAAGCCAAAGGCGAGATCACTAACGTCGTTGAAGTTGATAGCGACGACGGTGAGCACTCTGCCGATGCGACCTACATTCCAGAAGACGCGCAAGTTGAGATCACTAAAGACGTCGATAAAGCAGAGTACCTTCCGGGAGAGGCGCTTCAGTACACAGTAACCATTAAGAATAACGGTTTAGGTTGGGCAGAAGACGTTGTTATTCAAGATGCATTGAAATCGGTTGAAACCACGATTGCAGGCGGTACGACTGAGCAAGCTTTTGACCCTGCTTCAATCCAAATATCTGCGGTATCGACAACGGGTGAAACCCCAGTACCGGATGCAACCAGTGGTGAAGACCTTAATGAGATGCTCGATATTGCGCCTCAAGACAGCATTGTTTTCACTATTCAAGTGACGACTAATCCGTTGACTACAGGCGATATTACTAACATCGCATCAGCGACATTTGACGGCACAACATTTGATGACAGTGCTACCAGTACACCAGTGTTGGCGACGGTTTCGGTCAAGAAGACGGTTGATACGCCATCGTATGAAGTGACTAAGCTGATTAACTACGACATCACCGTAACCAACAGCTCTGATGCGTTTGCATCTGGTGTTCAACTTCAAGACATTATCAGTGACATTCAAGTCGACACGACCGCGGATAAACAAGAGTCGGCATTCCTACTATGGGAAGTGGGCTTTGACGCCTCGGATGATCGCTCCGTTGTCACTCCAAAGACGTTCGACTTGAGTGAAGACATCGATGTGAGTATGGATGTTGCGCCACAGAGCACAGTGACTTTCCATGTTAAGGCGTTAATTCGTACTACGGCGATTGGCGATATCAGTAACACGGCAACCATCACTTATAACGGCACACCACAAGACTCAACGGTAGTCATGACGCCGAAAGATTCTGAGTTTGTTGCGACGAAAACCAACGTGCAAACCGAATATGAGCCGGGTGGTGAGCTTGAGTTCCTGATCACCATTGAAAACACCTCGAACAACTACATCAGCGACTTGAGTGTTGTTGATGATATGGAGTCGATTGAGGTCGCATACTACAACGGTTTGATGGGGCCTGCTTTTGTGGCTGGTTCCACCTCTTTGGTGGTCGATTCAACCACAATAGGCACCACCACCGAGCAAGTTAGCCCGACGGAGTACAACGTAGATATCGCGCCGCACGGCACTGTTGTGTTCCGCTCAAAAGGCACCGTAGTCGATACCGCGACCGGACACATCATTAATACTGCGCAAGTAGATGGCGGCGATGTTATCAGCCCTCCAGTTCAAACAGTCGCGGCTGTGGTTCAAGCTGAGCTCTTCACCGATGCCCCTTATTACGTTCCAGGTGAGCAAGTTGAGTATCACTTAGTGGTGCAAAACATAGGCCGAGGTATAGCCAAAGATGTAGCGCTTTACACCCAGTTCTCTGAATCCATGGGTGATCATATTGATGGTGATTTTAGTAATGCGTTTGATGAATGGACACTAACGGCAACATCAGAAGGGGCTGAAACTCAACCGGGCACCTTTGATAATGACAAAGATCTGTTCACCTTGGTCGACATCGCGCCGGGTGGCAAGATTGATTACACGTTCACATTGACGGTCAATGAAGACATGCTGACTAACATCGATGTGCTTGGTTACTACCTCGACTTAACTGGTAGCCCAGCGATGCGCGCTCGATCTAAAGGCATGTTGGCATCAGAAACCTCGATGCAGGCAGTGGCAGACCAAGTATCCGCTTTGGATTTACCGCCAGTAGGTGCTGATCTGGTTGTTGAAAAACGTTCTGATAAACCTGAATACACCGAAGACGACAACAGTGTCACTTATTACTTAGCCGTGACCAACAACGGTCAAGGTAACGCGGCTAATGTTCGTCTAACCGATGAGATCAGTGAACTACAAAACAGCACAGGTAATAAAGTCTTTACCGATTGGACAATTGAAGGTGTCGAAGTCGATGATTCGGGCGTGGTAATTCAGCGTCATAGCTTCCCGTCGAGCACAGACTTAGACACCACAGTTAACCTGAAATCCAACAAACGAAATGCTTACGCGTTTGAGGTCGTGGGTACGCTAGGTAAGGGCTTGGATGACGACATTACCAATACCTTTACGGCGACCGAATCTGACGGTACTGAAACCAGCGACAGCGTAACTACTCACATCAAGAAGATTCCAGATAACTCTGGGGAGCTGGAGCTAACCAAGTCTGCGTTGCAAGATACCGCACAAGTGGGTGATGCGGTTGAGTACGAGATCATCGTTGAGAACAACAATGAATCTTACTTTAAGAACGTGACTGTGGAAGACCGTTACCCAGGTGGTCTGAAATACATCGTGGACACATCAGAAATTGTGCTGAGCGGCATTGATGGTGAGTTTGGTACTGAAGACGATCAGGTTATCTCTCAAGAACCATCAGACACGGGTAAGTTAATGTTCACATCGTTGAACTTTGATCCGGGTGAGAAGCTGCGTATTCGTTACTTATTGCGTGTATCAGTAGGTGCCACCTTTGGCGATTACATCAATACAGCAGTAGCGAAGGTTGATGGCACGGCTGTTTCTAATGAAGACACCGCCAAAGTGACCATAGAGCCGGACAAGGTATTTGATACCTCATCGATCATCGGCAAAGTCTTCGAAGATCACAACAAAGATGGATTCCAAGCCGATGCAACGGCTTTTGATGTTGAGTTAACCGCGAACCTAGCAACGCAAGGCTACATCGCTGATTCGACGCACATCATCCGTGATGGTCAGGATGTCGCAATTCAAGATGGTGCGATAACCACTGCACTTGAGCAAGGCTTGGCTCTTGGTGACCTTTGGGGTCATTCCGTAAACCGAACACTGCCAGAAACCAGCAAAGTGGTGGTTCAATTTAAAACTCGCACGCAGCAAAGCTTTGATTTCTACGTCACGACCGATGCTGGCTCTCGTATCGAGTTCGACGCACAGGGTCAGATTCAGTTTAAACATGAATCGGACAAGAAAAAGGGACTGAGCGCGGAAAATCTTAACGTAACCAGAAACCTATATCGCGATGGCGAGGATTACTTGTGGGAAATCGTTATCGAGAACAAAGGTATTTACGAAGATGGTATTCCGGGCGTTAAGTTGATGACGGTTGAGGGAATCGTTATTTACACAGACCAGTACGGTCGTTACCACGTGCCCGACCAATGGGTACTCAATAAGAAAGGTAAGAACTTCCTAGTGAAGTTGGACACTGATTCGCTCTCCACCTCCATGGAAGTGGTAAGTGAAAACCCGAAAGTGTTGCGAATTACCCCGAACAAGCTCACCAAGTTCAACTTTAGCGTTCATCGCAAAGACCAACAAAGTAAACAGAAGTAAGCCATTGGAACCGTATCTGGAAATTGTATGAAAGTATTTAGTAAGTCTCGTTTAGCAACGTGTGTGTTAACGGCCATTCCTGTGATGGCGGTAGCGAAAGACACAGGTAAGCTTGAAAAACTCGGTTCTGAGACGACTGGCATTGAAATCACTAAGCCGAACCAAGACCAGGATAGTTCGCGTATTTACCTAGAACAAGGTGCGATTTGGGCAAGCCGCGACATCACTCGCTTTGACCCAGTATTAGATGTCAGTGTCAGCGATGAGTTGGAAGTCGAGCAGGGAAAACTACGAGACAGCGTAGGTTTCACCATTACCACCAACTACGGTTACTACATCAAAAAGTACCAGTTGGAAGTGTACCGAGTGGGTGACTTTGGTCTGTCTGAGCCAATCGCTGTGCTTGAAGGCGATAAACTGGCGAACGACTCTGACATCAATTGGGATGGTCAAACCGATGTTGACTACCAATTTGAGGTCGGTGAGCAGCTGATGTTCCGCCTAAAAGCGTGGGACAAAGATGGCAACATGGACGTGACCACGGTTGGTGTGACGGATTTGGTGAAGCCTGATTCTGAAGTCGATATCGACCGAAACGATAACGACGATGAGGAGAGCAAAGGTAAAAGTTACGGACAGGCAAAGCTGATGCGTCACAACATCCCGACCAATGCGGGTTTAGCGAAATTCATCGGTACTGGCTTAAAAGGCGTAGATAAAGTCATCATCGGTGAAGATGAATTTGATGTCGAAGACGGCAACTTATACGCCGAGCAATACCTACCAACAGACTCCTACATTTTCCCAACCAAGGTTGTGTTTGATAACGGTGATGAACGTCGTTACAAGCTGTACGTTCGTATTCCAGATACTTACTACGCACAAACCGGCTTGGCTGATCTTTATGTTGGTAAGAACAATGTGTCTGGTAATAGCGATGCATTAAGTGTCGATGACCAGTACCAAGATGACATCTATAACCAAGGTCGTTTAGCGTACTTTGGTCAGGGTAAATTTGGCGACAAACTTCGTGTAACGACTCACTTTGATACGCGAGAAAGTGAAATCAAAGACATGTTCAAACATCCGTTCGCTTCGGACGATTCGGATGTGTTCGATATCCTCGAAGACGACGATGAGCTGTATTACGGCAACTATGGCGATAGCTCAAACATCGAAAAAGTGGTCAATACCAAGGGCAAGGTTTACCTCAATGTGGAATACGATAAGTCTCAATACTTGTGGGGTAACTACAACACGGGTTTAACAGGCACCGAGAACAACGATTACAACCGTAGCCTCTATGGCTTCAAAGCGGATTATCGTACTCGCGATACGACACAATACGGTGAAGATCGTCTGAACGTGGTCGGTTTTACCGCAGAAGCAGATTCGTTGTATGCACACGATGAGTTCTTGGGCACAGGCGGTTCTCTGTACTTCCTTCGTCATGGTGAAGCGGTACCAGGAAGCGACAAGGTTTATGTAAAAGTAAAAGATGAATCTGGCCTAGTGCAGAATGAAATCCCACTTGAGCCGGGCGTCGACTATGACTTTGACCCGTACCAAGGTCGAATCATTCTGACTAAGCCGCTCGACAACATCCTATCCGATAGCTTTGGTAGCGTGATTGAAAACGGAGACGACTACGAAAACTTTCTGGTTGTCGACTATGAGTACGTCCCACAAGGTTCAGACTCATTGGACGCGATGTCTTACGGTGGTCGTGCCAAAGGTTGGATCAACGACTACATTGGCGTAGGCGTGACGTACGCGACTCAAGAGAAAGACAATCAAGATTACGAGTCTTATGGTACGGACTTAACGCTACGTGCCACTGAAGGGACCTACATTAAGGCTGAGTTTGCACATAGTGAAGGTAGGCAAACCGAGTCGAGTTTCGTCTCTACCGATGGTGGTTTAACCTTTACGCCGATTGGCGACACATTGGAAGACCGAGAGGGTGATAGTGTCCAAATCACAGCTGTCACCAGTCTTTATGACCTTGCCCCAACCATCTTTGGTGCTGTTGGTAATGACCTGAAGCTTTGGTATCGAGACAAAGACGCGGGATACAGCTACGCAAGCAGCAGCGATGACCTTGAACAAGAAGCTTACGGTGCAGAGCTTCGTTTGCAAGCCACCGATCGTTTGGCGGTTCTCTCTCGCTTCTCGACCAATGAAGAGCGCGATGTCGATGGTAATCTAGAAACAGATACTGAAACCATTGAGATTGAGACTCAAGTTAAAATCACCGAGCACATTAAGGTTTCGGCGGCAGGGCAACAAACTGAAGAGCTTAACCAAAACGACGAGCACAGCGATGCGACCTTAGCGGGTGTGCGTTTGGAATACATGTGGGACAGCGAGAACAGCGTTTATGTCAAAGGGCAAAAGACCGTCGATCAGTCGGATGACTATGATGAAAACGACAGCGCATCGATTGGTGCTGAATTCCAAGTGTTGGAAGACTTGTCTCTTGGCGGCGAATACACCGATGGCGACCGAGGCCAAGTCGCTGAAGCTACCGTGACTTACGATGTATCCGATGACCACTCAACCTACGTAACTTATGTAGATGATAACTATGAAGGCCAAAACAACGTGATTGTTGGTCAACGTGCAGACCTGACTAGCAGTATCGATTTCTACCAAGAGAACCAGTTCGTCGATGAAAACGATGGTCACGGTCGTATCGATTCGTATGGTTTTGGTTATGACGTCACGGAAGATGTCGAGATGGGGATCGGTTATCAGCTTGGTGAAATTGAAGATGACCAGAACATCACCACGGAGCGTGAGTCCATCAGCTTCAATGCTTCAATTGACCTAGATGACATCACCCTTAGCCACAAATTTGAATACCGAGTGGATAAGAGTGAAGACGACCCTGACATCGCTCAGCGAGAACTTCAACAAATCGTGACGACCAACCGTTATACGCATCACCTAACGGAAGAGTACACGCTATTTGGTAAGTACAACTACTCCATCACCGAAAGCGAGACTACGGGCGAAACCATGGCGCAATTTACTGAAGCCACTGGCGGCCTTGCGTATCGTCCGATCTACAACGATCGACTCAATTTACTGAGCCGCTACACGTATATTGCAGATTTCGATCAACTGGATCGCGATGTGGATTATCAAGACGAAACCAGCCAGATCATTGAAGTTGAAGCGATCTATTCGATTGACCAACATTGGGACGTCGGTACTAAGTACGCGCATAAATACAAACAGCAAGCTTTTGAGCGAGCATCTGGTTCGAATGAGCTGGTTAAAAGCGATATCGACCTATATGGACTTAGCGCTTCTTATCGCGTGATGAAAGAGTGGGATGTGACGGGTGAATACCACTGGAAAACAGACACACTCAACGATGAGCTAGAACACGGTGCGCTAGTTTCGGTGAACAAGCACATTGGCGAGAACTTTAAAATGGGGATTGGTTATAACTTCTCTGCGTTTGATAGTGACTTAACCAATGATGACGACTACGACGCATCCGGTGTGTTCATTAACTTAGTCGGTAAGATCTAAGCCAGCCCAAAGTGGGTTGAAAGTTAAGAGTTGAGAATTCGAAGTGACGGTTAAGAGTAAGATGAAAACAATTATTTTCCTAGTTAGCGCAGTGATGAGTACTTTGCTGCTGTCCGGCTGTGCAACCGACACGTACGTGAGTCAGGAGAACCGAGACAAGTTTGCTGGCATAGACGTGTCTAAGTTTTTAATCAGCGAGTGTTTGGCGCCGGAGCGTGAGGTGCACATCGCCATCGCAGAGCATTTTGCGTTTGATAAATACCAATTACGCGACCTCGACAAGATCAACTTGGATACCTTTGTTAAAGAGATCAGAGGCCTCAAAGGGCGTATCACGATTGTCGGCCATACTGATTACAAAGGTTCTCTGGAATACAACGAACGTCTTTCACAACGCCGTGCTAAATCGGTCGCAGATTATTTGAAAGGGCAACTAGACCCAACGCAATATGACTGGGAAGTGAAACACCTTGGTGAGACTCAACCTCTTCTGTTTGGTAAGACAGATAAAGACCGAGCGGAGAACCGCCGTGCATTTATTGTGTTTGAAGAAGCTCAGAAGTACGAAGATATGCCTTTCTGTGAGCCACCAAAACCAGAACGTAAAGTTTATATGGCAATGACGCCGCACTTCGATTTCGACAAATCAGTACTCAAGCAAGAAGATCTCACTCAGTTAGATGACTTCACAACTAAATTGAGCGGCCTGCAAGGTAGTATTATGGTGGCAGGGCACACCGACCAATCGGGTTCACTTTCTTACAATGAAAAGCTGGCAGAGCGCCGCGCAGAAACGGTGGTTGAACACCTCAAAACCAAACTCGACCCTAAGCAGTTTATCTGGGAAGTGAAGTCATTTGGTAAGTTGCAGCCTGCGATTAATGAACGATCTGAAAAAGCCGATGCATTAAACCGCCGCGCGTTCATTGTGTTCAAAGAATCTGATATTACCGCCGAACAGCAAGCGCTTTCTGGCAGAGAACAAGAAGCGGTAAGCAGCGAGAGCGAGTAGAGTTCACCGAAGAATAACGAATAGTTGCCTTTACAATAAAACGCCAAAAAGCCCATACGTTGGGGCTTTTTGTTGCATGAGCTCAATGTGAAACAATCAATGTATCTTTGGGTAACTGCCTTTTATTTTAGCTGTTTGAGTCTGTACTCCCTCGACTTTTAGCTCTTCATCGTAGGTGACCTGAACTGTATTATTTGTTAGATACCTTAATCTTAGGGCAAGCTTACGAAGCCCCTTGCCCTGCAAGGACTTGCGAAAGGTAGCTGTTACTG